>DATMWS010000102.1:0-9043 GCA_035562135.1 Thiobacillus sp.
GCGCGGGTTCGAAGGGGCTGGGGTCGTCGAGTTGGGCGAGGTCGGCGATGCAGCGGTAGACCTTCAGACGCGCCTCGCTGCGCTGGCCATACTGGGCGATCCAGGTGCAGCCTTCGAGGATGGCTTCGTCGTCGCCGAGGGCGAGCGCGAGCAACAACTTCAACTCGCCGACGCGCAGGTCGGTCCACGGCGAATCGGCATCGGGGGCAAGGCCGATCAGCACCGTCACCAAACGGTCGTCAGCCAGTTCCAGTTCGACGATGAGATCGAGCAGCTCGGCGCATTCGTCGTCGCTGAGTTCGGGCAGGCGCGCGAGCGCCGGGCGGATCAGGTTGCCGACGCTGTTGTTCTCGAATTCGAGTTCCTCCACAGGGTAGATCTCGGACACGCCCGGCACCAGGATGCGGCAGGCATAGACGCCGAGATGGGTGAAGTCGGCGATGTAGAGGTCGTGGCCTTCGGCGTGCAGCGCGTCGACCGACCAGGCATAGTCCTCTTCGGTGGTGGTGCCGAAATTCCAGTCGACGAAGTCGAAGTCGGGCGTGTCGCGCAGGAACTGCCAGGAAATCACGCCGCTGGAATCGACGAAGTGGATTTCCAGGTTCTGCGGGTCGGCGATTTCGCTTTGGTCGAAACCGGGGGTAGGGAAGCCCGCCAGCGAATCGAGCGCGCGGCCTTGCAGCAGCTCGGTCAGCGCACGCTCCAGCGCCACTTCGAAGCGCGGGTGCGCGCCGAAGCTGGCGAAGCAGCCCTGGTCGTGGGGGTGCAGCAGGGTGACGTTCATTACCGGATACTGGCCGCCGAGCGAGGCGTCCTTCACCAGGATGCCGAAGCCGGCTTCGCGCAGGCCGCGGATGCCGGCGGCGATGTGCGGATAGCGGTTGATGACCTCTTCGGGCACGTCGGGCAGGCAGAGGCCCTCTTCGATGATGCGGAACTTGATGTGGCGCTCGAAGATTTCGGCGAGCGCCTGGGTGCGCGCCTCCTTCAGCGTGTTGCCGGCCGACATGCCGTTGCTGACGTAGAGGTTGCCGATAAGGTTGACCGGAAAATACACCGTTTCGCCATCGCGCAGCCGCTGGTAGGGGATGGCGCAAATGCCGCGCGCGGTGTTGCCGGAATTCAGATCGATCAGCTGGTCGGCGCGCACGCCTTCATCCGGGTTGTACAGGGCGTGCAGTTCGGGCGTGAGCAGTTTTTCCGGCCAGGCGTCGCTTTCTGCTGCAAACCAGCGCTCGTCGGGCGTATGGGTGTATTCCCGTTCGGCCAGGGTTTCGCCCAGATAAAAATGGGTCCAGAAATAGTTGGTCGACAGCCGCTCGAAATACTCGCCCAGCGCGCTCGCGCGCGCGGCCAGTTCCGAGGCGCCCTTGCCGTTGGTGAACAGCAGCGGGCAATCGCGGTCGCGGATATGCACCGACCAGACGCCCTCCACGGGATTGAGCCAGGAGCGCTCCTCGATGTGAAAGCCGATCGCCTCCAGCTTGGATTGCAGGGTGGCGATCGACGCTTCGAGCGAGGCGTCCTTGCCGGGAATAAAGTGCTCGGGGGTGGCGTGCATGGGGTGACTCTTTTTTGAACAGCCGACAGCATAATCGATGCGTCAAGTACGGCGTAAAATGACGGGCTTCGATCCCCGCACCGTGGCCGCTGCAATCTGCGATTCCTGCCCCATGTCTAAACGTGTCCTCTTGCTTTTGTTGTTGCCTTGGCTTGTGTTTGCGGGCCCGGTGGCGGCTGCCGCCCAGACCTTTGGCCTGGATGGCGATCAGGCTGCGCTGGCTGCGCGCCCGCAGGCCGAGTGGGTGCGGCAGGCGCAGGCGCTGGAAAAACGCGCCGACTGGGCGGGACTGCTGGCGTGGGGGCAGGCCTGGGCGCGCGCCGATGCGAAGAATCCGCTGGCCTGGTTCGTACAGGGACGCGCGCTGGGTGAGCAGGGGCGGTTTGCCGAGGCGATTGCGGCGTATCGGCAGAATCTGCGCCTGGCGCCCGGCGACGTGTTTGCCCGCAACAATCTGGGCAACGCCTACCGCGACAGCGGGCGCCCGCGCGAGGCGATGCTGGCGTATCGCGCGGCGGTGGAAATCGACCCCGACTATATTCAGGCCTGGCACAACCTGGGGCTGACGTTTTATCTGAGCAAAGGGCAGGCGGGGGTGACGCAGGCGCTGCAAAAGCTGCAGGCCACCGACCCGGCACTGGCCGAGGTCTGGCGCGCGCTCGCGGTCGAATATTCGATCACGGGTGATATGCAGGTGGCGCGCGAGGCGGTACGGGTGCTGCGCGGCTTGAGCGAAGCCGAACGCGCGCGCATGTTTGGCATCCTGTTTGCCGAGGGCTGATTTTCAGCCCTCGCCCTGCTCGAATTCCGCCACCGCCTGCCGCAGGCGGCTGGCTTCCTGCTCCGGCCGCATCAGCCCGCGGCGGGCGCGGGCGTGGCTGGCCAGCGCGGCATAAAAACCGGGATCGTTCTCGGCCATCGACAGCAGTTTGGCCAGCCGTCGCTCGTCGCCCACCGGAAAGTAGCCGGGGTAGTCCTCGCCCAGCATGCCGATGTTGCCGGGCATGTGCGAGGCCAGCACCGGAACATCCGCCGCCAGCGCCTCGCAGATGACGTTGGCGCCGCCTTCCATCACCGAGCTGATGACCATGAGGTTTGCGCGCGCCAGCCGCTTCAGCACCGTCTTGTGCGGTACCTCGCCGGCCCAGTGCCAGCGCGGCAACTTGCGCTGCGCCAGCTCCGCCGTTTCGGCCATCTCCTTGCTCAGGGCGCTGCCCAGATGCGTCACCTGGATTTGCGAATGTTCGGGCAGATAGGCCGTTGCCAGCGCCACCCGGAAGGGGTCTTTCTCCGTGCGCAGGTGGCCGATCACCAGCACTTCGAAGACGTCTTTCGGCGTGGGCAGTCGGGCGATGTCGGGCGCGGACTGATAGATCACCCGTGTCTTGGCGGCCAGGTGCGGGGCCAGTTCGTCGGGGCCGCGTTCCTGCAGCACGATGATCCGGTGCGCGAGTTCGAGCGCCTGCTGGGCGTCACTGTCCTCGTGGATGTCGCGATAGAGGTCGGTGCCGGTCAGTGCCAGCAACAGCGGGCGGCTCGGAAAGCGCTCGGCGAAGGCGCGGATCGAGGCAAAGCTGCGCCGCGCGTGCAGCGCCAGCATCAGGTCGGCGTCGCGGCCGTCCCATTCCACCTGCGTCCGCACCGTGTGCCCGGCCTCGCGCAGGAAGCGCGCCCAGCGCGCGGCCGTGTGCCAGTTGCCGTTGCGATGTTCGCGGCCGTAGGGGGTGATGAGGGCGATGCGCATGGGCCAAGTTTACGCCGGGAAGATTGAATCGCGGATAATTCGCCCATGACTGAAACGCCCATCACCTCGCGCGACAATCCCATCTTCAAGCGGCTGAAAAAGCTTGCCGAATCGGCCCGCGCGCGGCGTGAAGCGCAGATGACCCTGCTCGACGGCGAGCATCTGCTCGCCGCCTATCTCGATGCAGGCGGCCAGCCGCACACCCTGGTGCGTGCGGCTTCGTTCGATGCCGGAAAACTCGCCCATCTGGCCGCGCGTTGCAGCCAGGCCAAAGCCATCGTCCTGCCCGATGCGCTGCTCGCCGAGCTCGCGCCCGTCGCCACGCCCTGCGGCGTGCTTGCCGAGGCCGCCTGGCTCACCCCGCCTGCCATCGACGCCATCCCGCTGGTCATCGTGCTGGAAGACATCCAGGACCCCGGCAATCTAGGCGCCATGCTGCGCACCGGTGCGGCGGCGGGTGCCACGCTGGCGGTCCTGTCGAAAGGCTGCCACGATCCGTGGTCGCCCAAGGCGCTGCGCGGCGGCCAGGGCGCGCAGTTCGTGCTGCCACTCATGAGCGGTGCCGATATCGTGGAATGGGTCAGGCGGTTTGAAGGGGAAAGCCTCGCGCTCGCGCTGACTGAAGACAATAGCCTGTATGTGCGCAAGCTCACCGGTCCGCTCGCACTCATCGTCGGTAATGAAGGCGCTGGGCTGTCGCAAGCGGTGTGCATGGCCGCGAGCGCGACGATCCACATTCCGATGCCGGGAAAGGTCGAATCCCTGAATGCCGCCGCGGCATTGGCCGTCGCCGTATTTGAGGCTGCCCGGCAGCGGGCGGCCTAGAGCGTGTTAACACGCCCTGGATTCGGCACGCCGACGTCAGGATTCGCTTAACAACGCGCGCACCCCTGTGCGCCGATCTATTTGGATTCGCAGCTGGTTCGCCTGAGCAAACCCCATGACATAGTCATAAGCTGCGGGATCGGCGGTCTCCAGCCAGCGCGCGACGACCAGGCACTGTTCGCCGTCCAGCATGCAGGGCTGAACACCAGCTGAATAGCGCAAACGGTTGTCGACGTGAAAACTGGCCAGCGTCGACGACAGCCGTTCAATCCAGTCCGACGGGCGGAATTTTTTTCCGTTTTCCTGAACGCCGGTAATCACCAGATAACCCTCGGACATGACACTCCCTACTGCGAGGTATTCGCCCCTGCTGAGTCGGCCAGAACCGGCGTTTCTTTAGCAGAAGACGGATCGGGAACTCCAGCAAATCGATAGCTCGGCTCGCGGCGCGGACTGCCAATGCAGCAAGGCGCCGATTGGGTGGCGTGGCCAAATTCCTGCAGCCAGTCATGTCCCAGCAGCGCAATGATCTGCTCGGCAGGTACCGGCCGGCTGATGAAATAGCCTTGCACGATCCGACAGCCGAGCGTGCGCAGCGATTCGAGCTGTTCCCGGGTCTCCACCCCTTCGGCGACGGCGCCGAGATTCAGTCCCTTGCACAGGGCGAGAATCGAGCCGATGAGGGCTTCATTGGCCGGGGCGTTCGGCAGGTCCTTGACGAAAAAGCGGTCGATTTTCAGGACGTCGAGCGGGAAGCGCTTCAGGTGGGCCAATGACGAATAGCCGGTGCCGAAGTCGTCGATGGCCACGGCAACGCCCAGGGCCTTTAAGGCCATTATTCTGACCACGGCCGCGTCGACGTCTTCCATGAAGATGCCTTCGGTCAGTTCGAGCTGCAGGGATTGCGGCGGCAGGCCGGATTGCGCCAGCGCATCGCGAACGTTGTCGATCAGGGTTTCGTGCCAGAACTCCTTGCTGGAGACGTTGACTGCCAAGTCCAGATCAGTGAAACCGGCGGCATGCCAGTCTGCGGTTTGATGACAGGCCGCCAGCAGGAGCGAGTGTCCGACACTGACGATCCCGCCGGTTTCTTCCAGAATATTGAGGAAAAGCGCCGGGCTGAGCAGACCCTTGTCCGGCTTGTTCCAGCGGAGCAGCGCCTCGACGCCCTCAATGCGCCCGGTTTCCAGGTTGAGCTGGGGCTGGTAGTGAAATACAAATTCGTTCCGTTCCAGCGCGTAGTGCAGTTCGGTTTCCAGCTGCAGCCTTTCCTCCGCCATGGCGTTCATTGCCGCGTCGTAGAGCTGGAAGCGGTTTCTGCCGTTGCCCTTGGCGTTGTACATCGCCGTGTCCGCGTTCTTCAGCAGGCTGCTGGCGTCGGTGCCGTCAGTCGGGTAGACGCTGACGCCGATGCTGCAGCTGGAGAAAATTTCGCGCCCGGCAATCCGGTAGGGTTCGATCGCCACGGCGAGGGCTTTTTCCACGACCTGAAGAATCTGGTTGATCTTGGCGGCATCGATGACCACGACGAATTCGTCGCCGCCCAGCCGCGCCACGATGTCTTCGGCGCGCGTCACTGCCTGCAGGCGCTTGGCCACCTCGCAAATGAGCAGGTCGCCGCTGGCATGCCCGAGGATGTCGTTGACGCGCTTGAAGCGGTCGAGGTCGATGAACATTACGCCGACCAGTGTTTCACGCCGCCGGGCGCGGATCAGCGATTGTTCCAGGCGATCCATGAACAGCATGCGGTTGGGCAGGCCGGTCAGGGTGTCGTGCGTTGCGAGGTGCTCGCGTTCACGGCTCACGCGGTTGGTGTAATACATGACAACCCCGGCGACGAACACGCCCAGCAGCAACGCCGCGGCAGAGAGCAGGTATATCCAGAAACGCGCAGCCGCGTGGTCTTCGCGCGCTTTCTGGCTGGCGGCCATGGAAACCGCCTGGGTTTCGGTCTCGAGCTGCGACAGGTTCGCCATCACCTCGTTCTGCATCGGGATGGCCTGATTGAGGATCAGATCGGTCGCCTCCTCAATGAAATTGGCGTTCATCAGGTCGATGACCTGTAGCTGGATGGGCTGAGCGACACTGGTCAGCTGTCCCTGCCGGGCGATCAGCGCCATTTCCATGTTGTTCAGGGGCAGGGCCAGCAGGGCCAGGCGCGCGGTGGCGAAGGCTGCGCCCTGCTCGTTGAATTTCAGCAGCAGAGTGTTGCGCTCGAACGGGTCCACGATCTGGGGGAGCATCAGGAGGATCACCGTGCGCTCGCGCGCGGAAACCACCATTGCCTTGGTGTAATTCTGCTTGCGCATGTGTACGTCGACCACCTGGTTAAGGTTGCGCGTGGTCACGCCCAGTTGCTGCAGGCCGATGGCGGTGACGAACGCAATCAGCAGCAACTGGATGACAAAGCCGGCAAACAGCGTGCGCCGCCAGGCTGTGGGGCTGGCATGACGCCTCGCCGCCTTGGCTGGGGTGGTGTCAGGGTTGACGTGCATGGTGACTGCTCAAACTAGGGCTTTCCTGACTGAATACCTGGCATGTGCGGTCACTGAATCGCCCGCACACGCGCTGCGGCAACCCCTCCGAGCCGACGGGCGGCACTGCGGGAAACCCAACGCCGCCACAACGGCGGCATCGCAACCGGTGGCCCGGTGCGCGGTAAGGGGCTAGACATCTGAAACTCCGGGTACTGAAACGTGGGGTGGGATTCGGACCATAGCCAAATCGACGCCTAGATGTCTGTTCAATCGGGCGGAAAGTGGAAAACTTGAGGGCAGGCGGGCTGCGTGGCGCAGGTTCAGGGATGCCGCAGGCGCGCCGCGATTTCCTCCACCGACATGCGGGTGGTGTCGAGGACGGCAAGGGCATGGCGCGCGAACAGCCGCTCGGCGGCGGCGAGTTCATCACGGCATTGCTGCAGGCTGGCATAGCGGCTGTCGGGGTAGCGCGCCTGGCGGATGGCGGCGAGGCGCTCTGCCGACAGGGTCAGGGCGCGAAGGCGGGGCAGGTTGGCGAGCAGGACATCGGGCAGGCTGCCGTGCTCGAGGTCGTCCGGCGTGAGCGGATAGTTGGCGACGCGCAGGCCGTATTGCAGGGCGAGGTAGAGCGCGCTGGGCGTTTTGCCGACGCGCGAGACGCCGACCAGGATCAGGTCGGCCTGATCGAGCCGCTGCGGCTGCAGGCCATCGTCCAGTGCCAGGCTGAAATTCACCGCGTCCATGCGCGATTCGTAGTTGTTCGTCATGCTGTGGATACGGCCGCTGCCGGGGGTGGCGGCTTGGCCCAGCGCGGTTTCCACGGCGGGGATGATGAGATCGAAGACATCGAACAGGCTGGCGCGGCTGTCACGCAGGACGGCGCGCAGGGCAGGGTCGGTCAGGGTGGAAAACACCAGGGCACCAGGGACGGCAGCAATCTGTGCTGCGGCAGCCTGCGCTTTCTCCGGGCTGTCGACGAAAGGCAGCGCGATCAGGCTAAACTCAAGTGCAGGAAACTGCGACAGCACGCTCTTCGCCACCGCTTCGACGGTGACGCCGGTGTGATCGGACACGCAGAAAACGTGATGGCTTTTCATGGAGTGATTATGCAAGTGTCGACTGACTACATTGTGTCACTGGACAGCCTGTCGATGGCGGACGTGCCGCGCGTGGGCGGCAAGAACGCCTCGCTGGGGGAGATGATTGGCAATCTGTCGGGCGCGGGGGTCAAGGTGCCGGGCGGATTCGCCACCACGGCGCAGGCGTTCTGGGATTTTCTCGATCAAAACGACTTGCGCGCGCGCATCCACCATCGCCTGACGGCGCTCGACGTGGCGGATGTCACCGCGCTCGCCGCCGCGGGGGCGGCTATCCGTGCCTGGGTCGAGGCCGCCGCCCTGCCGTCCGCGCTGGAGCAGGGCTTGCGCGTGGCCTATCGCGCGCTCGGCAGCGAGGTGTCGGTCGCGGTGCGCTCGTCGGCCACCGCGGAAGATCTGCCCGACGCCTCGTTCGCCGGGCAGCAGGAAACCTACCTGCACGTGCGCGGCGAGGACGACTTGCTGCTGTACGTGAAAAAGGTCTTCGCCTCGCTCTACAACGATCGCGCCATTGCCTACCGCGTGCATCACGGCTTTGCGCATGCCGATGTGGCGCTGTCTGCCGGGGTGCAGCGCATGGTGCGTTCCGACATCGCATGTTCGGGCGTGCTGTTCACCCTCGATACCGAATCCGGATTCCGCGACGTGGTGTTCATCACCGCCGCCTATGGCCTGGGCGAAACCGTGGTGCAGGGCTCGGTCAACCCGGACGAGTTCTACGTGCACAAGCCGATGCTGGCGCAGGGTTTCCCCGCGGTGGTGCGGCGCGAACTGGGTGAAAAAGCTATCCGCATGGTGTGGCGCGACGGCGCGACGGTGATCGAGGACACGCCGCTTGCGCTGCGGCAGCAGTTTGCGCTGACCGACACCGAGGTGCTGGAACTGTCACGCCAGGCGGTCGCGATCGAAACGCACTATGGCCGCCCGATGGATGTCGAGTGGGCGAAGGACGGCGAAACCAGCGAGCTCTTCATCGTGCAGGCGCGGCCGGAGACCGTGATGGCACGCGACAACGGCGGCATCGAACGCTACGTGCTCAAGGAGACCGGCACGGTGCGCATCAGCGGCCGCGCCATCGGCCAGAAAATCGGTGCGGGCGAGGTGCGCTTGATCGCCAGCCCGGCCGAGATGGACCGGGTGCAGCCGGGCGACATCCTGGTCACCGACATGACCGACCCCGACTGGGAACCGGTGATGAAGCGCGCCGCCGCGATTGTCACCAACCGCGGCGGGCGCACCTGCCACGCCGCCATCATCGCGCGCGAGCTCGGCATTCCAGCCGTGGTGGGCTGTGGCGACGCCACCGAGTGCATGACCGAGGGCGCTCTCGTCACCGTGT
>DATMWS010000103.1:0-45389 GCA_035562135.1 Thiobacillus sp.
GTGGCCCACTGCCCCAGGTCGATCAGCTTGCAGCGCTCGCTGCAAAACGGCTTCCAGCGATTCTCCGCCGTCCATTTCACGGCCGCGCCGCATATCGGGCAACTGACGACAGGGGGGTTGACGGAGGGCTTCACAGGGTGCAGAAGGTCAGGTCAAAGTCGATCGGCTGAGCGGTGCAGGTGCGCATCGGCCCCGATCCCGCCTGCACAAAGCGGATGTTGAGCATGTATTTATTGGCTGAAATTTCCGGCACGCACGGCAAGTTGTCGGCCAGGGTGACGCGGATCAGCTGCGGGTTACGCGATTCGAGCATGCGCTGATAATGGCCATTGTCCACATGCTGCATTTCGGGCTGGCCACTGTCGCGCAGCAAACCAAGCACGATGTCGACCGCCGCACGGATTGACGAGAAGGGTGCCAGCCAGCGCTGCAACTGCTGCACGCGCCCTTCGGCCGATTGGTGCCGCCAGTAGTGGTAGGACGGCAGATCGAACTCGCACATCCCACCCGGGATGGCCGCGCGCTGTTTGATGGTCATCAGCCAGTCGTCTTCGCGCAGGTGCTGGCCGACTTTGCCGGGCAGTTTATAGATGCCCTGGTGCGCCGACTCGATCGCCACCAGCACCTTTTCCAGCGTCACGCCCTGCACATGCGGATTGCCGCGCAACGCCGTCAACACGGCTTTTTGCCGGTCCAGCTCCTGCAACAGATCGGATTTGAGGTCGGCGCGCGCCGCCACTTCCGCCATTTCGAACAAGGTCAGCAAGGCCGCATGATGCGCGTGCGGGTCGGGCGATGCGGCATAGGCATCGAAGCGCTCGAACAGATCTTCCAGCCGCAGCAAGGTGCGGATGCGTTCGCTCAGGGGGTATTCGTAGTGGATCACGCCGCGACGCGCAGGGTTGAATGGATCGATTGTCGCCGATTCATGCGGAAAATCAAGGCGCCGGCGCTGCAGCGAGCGCCAGATAACGCTGGTGCAGCGTAGCCACTTCGGCACGCAAGGCCGCAGGCGTTGCCGTGTTGACGAGCACATCGTCTGCCGCCGACAGGCGCTCGGCACGCCCGGCCTGCGCCGCGAGAATGGCTTTCACTTCGTCCTGCGTGAGTCCGCTGCGCGCTATCACCCGCGCAATCTGCACGTCTTCCGGGCAATCGACCACCAGAACGCGGTCCAGCACATCCCGGTAACCGCCGGTTTCCACCAGCAGGGGAATCACGATCAGCGCATAGGGCGCAGTCAGCGTGGCAAGCGTCTGCCCCACCACCTGCCGGATACGCGGGTGCAGGATGGCTTCGAGCTGGCGCCGCGCCGTGCTGTCGGCAAATACACGGCGGCGCAGGGCAGCGCGGTCCAGCGTGCCGTCAGCCTGCATCACCGCTTCACCAAAAACCGCGCGGATCGCATCCAGCGCCGCGCCACCGGGCGCAGTCAGATCGCGCGCAATGACATCCGTGTCGATCACCGGCACGCCATGAGTGGCGAAGTAATCGGCGACGGTCGACTTGCCCGACCCGATGCCACCGGTGAGGCCGACCGTGAACATCAGAATTGTGCGAAATAGGCCTGCGTCAGGTCCGCGCCGAAGAACAGCGCCACCAGCCCGCCACCGGCCAGGTACGGCCCGAAGGGAATTGGCACGCGCCGGTCATGCTTGACCAGCACGATCATCGCCACGCCAATCGCTGCGCCGACCACCGACGACAGCAGCAGGGTGACAGGCAGCATCTGCCAGCCGAGCCAGGCGCCGATGGCCGCCAGCAGCTTGAAGTCGCCGTAGCCCATGCCCTCCTTGCCGGTGGCCAGCTTGAACAGCCAGTACACCGACCACAGCACCCCGTAGCCGGCCATGGCGCCGATGACCGCATCCGGCAGGCTGGCGAAATGTCCGTCCAGGTTGAACAGCAGCCCCAGCCACAGCAATGGCAGGGTGAGGCTGTCGGGCAGCAGGGTGGTGTCGAGGTCGATGAATGCCAATGCGACCAGCGTCCACACCAGGAGCAATGCGCCAAGCGTTTGCGCGCTTATGCCCCACTTCCAGGCCACCGCCGCCGACAGCAGTGCAGTGAGCAATTCAACCAGGGGGTAGCGAGCACTGATCGGCGCGCTGCACGCAGAACAACGTCCGCGCAGCCACACCCACGACAGCAATGGGACATTTTCCAGCGCGGTAATCCGATGTCCGCATTGGGGACAGGCCGATCGCGGCACGGCGAGGTTGTAAAACGTGGATTCAGCAAGCGTTTCGCCACGCAGTTCGGCACACTGTGCATGCCATTCCGCCTCCATCATTTTAGGCAGGCGATGGATGACGACGTTGAGAAAACTGCCGATCAGCAGGCTGAATAAAAAAACCAGCCCGGTGAAGAGGGCTGGTTCCGCGAGCAACAGTTCCATCAGACGACCGAGCCCATTTTGAAGATCGGCAGGTACATGGCGATGACCATGCCGCCGATGAGTACGCCCAGCACCACCATGATGATCGGCTCCATCAGGCTGGACAGTGCCGCTACGGCGTCATCCACTTCGGCCTCGTAAAAGTCGGCCACCTTGCCCAGCATGGAATCGAGCGCGCCGGATTCCTCGCCAATGGCGGTCATCTGCAACACCATGTTGGGAAAACGTCCGGAGTTCTGCATGGCCGCCGTCAGCGCCGTGCCGGTCGACACTTCGCCGCGGATCTTGTTGGTCGCCTCGACGAACACCTGGTTGCCCGACGCGCCGCCCACCGACTCCAGCGCCTCGACCAGCGGCACGCCGGCAGCAAACATGGTGGACAGGGTGCGCGTCCAGCGCGCGATGGTGGCTTTTTCGATCACCGCGCCGAAAATCGGCAGCTTGAGCATGACGCGGTCCATGAACATCTGCACCTTGCGCGAGCGCTTCCACGCTTGCAACAAGGCATAGATGCCGCCGCCGATGATGCCGAAAATCGCCCACCACCATTCGACGAAGAAGTCCGAGATCGCCATCACCACCAGGGTCGGCCCCGGCAGGTCTGCGCCAAAGCTGCTGAACAGGTCCTTGAACGCCGGAATCACGAAAATCATGATGATGGCGGTGATGACAAACGCCACCACGATGATGGAAATCGGATAGAACAGCGCCGACTTGATCTTGCTCTTGATGCCGAGGATTTTTTCCTTGTATACCGCCAGGCGGTCGAGCACGCCTTCCAGAATACCGGCCGATTCGCCCGCCCCCACCAGGTTGCAGAAGAGCGCGTCGAAATACAGCGGATGACGGCCGAATGCCTGGGTGAGGCTGCTGCCCTTTTCGATATCCGCCTTGATTTCCATCAGCAGGCGCTGCATCGACGGGTTGGAGTGCCCACGTGCCACGATATCGAACGATTGCAGCAGTGGCACCCCGGCTTTCATCATGGTCGCCAACTGACGGGTGAACAGGGTGACATCCTTGTCGGTGATGCGCTTGCCGCTTGAAAACAGCGTGCTCTGTTTTTTGACCTTGGTGACGCTGATGCCCTGCTTGCGCAGCAGTGAATTGACCACGGCCTCGCCGCCAGCCTGCATCTGGCCTTTGACCTTCTTTCCACGCTTGTCCATGCCTTCCCACAGGAAGGTGGCGTCCTTGACTGCCTTTGCCGCTGTAGCCATAGAGGAATTCCTTAAATGTTGGTAACGGCCTCGACCTCTTCCAGCGAGGTGAGACCGGCTTGCACTTTCAACAATCCCGCCTGACGCAGGTCGCGCACGCCTTCGCGCCGCGCCTGGTCGGCGATATCGGATTCGTTTCCGCCCTTGAGGATGATGCGGGTCATGGCGTCGGTAATCGGCATCACCTGATAGATGCCCACCCGCCCCTTGTAGCCGGTGCCGCCACAGATATCGCAGCCCACCGGTTTATGGGGTTTCCAGCTGCCGTCCAGTTGATCTTCGGTAAAGCCCGCCGCCAGCATGGTTTCCTGGGGAATATCGGCGGGCTGTTTGCACGAACACAGACGTCGCGCCAGCCGCTGCGCGGTAATCAGGATCACCGAGGAGGCGACGTTGAACGGCGCCACCCCCATGTTCAACAAACGGGTCAGCGTGCCAGGCGCGTCGTTGGTGTGCAGCGTGGACATCACCATATGGCCGGTTTGCGCGGCCTTGATGGCGATGTCGGCGGTTTCCAGATCGCGTATTTCGCCGACCATGATGACGTCTGGATCCTGCCGCAGGAAGGATCTCAGCGCGGCGGAAAAAGTCAGCCCGGCCTTTTCGTTGACGTTGACCTGATTGACGCCGGGCAACTGGATTTCTGCCGGGTCTTCCGCTGTCGAGATGTTGACGTCGGGCTTGTTGAGGATGTTCAGGCAGGTGTAGAGCGACACGGTCTTGCCAGAACCGGTTGGTCCGGTCACCAGCACCATGCCATAGGGGCGTTGCACTGCGTTCAGCAGCAGCTCTTTCTGCCACGGCTCGTAGCCCAGCGCCTCAATCCCCAGCTGCGCACTGGTGGGATCGAGAATCCGCATGACGATCTTTTCGCCATACAGCGTCGGCAGGGTGCTGACCCGGAAATCAATGGAGCGGTTTTTCGACAGCACCATTTTCATGCGGCCGTCCTGTGGCACGCGTTTCTCCGAGATATCCAGCCGCGACAGCACCTTGATGCGCGAAGCCACCTTTTCCTTGATCGCCATTGGCGGCTGCGCGACTTCGGACAGGATGCCGTCACGTCGATATCGGATACGGTAATATTTTTCGTAGGGCTCGAAGTGGATGTCGGATGCGCCAAGATTGATGGCATCCAGCATGATCTTTTGCAGATAGCGCACCACCGGTGCATCGTCGATCTCGATACCGCCGGTATCCTTCTGTGCAGCGGCGCTTTCCTCATCGGCAAAATCGAGATTGATATCTTCGGCATTCAACACGGCCATCGCGTTGTCGTCTGCCTCGCCCGCTTTTTCGATCAGCTTGCCGAGCTTGTCGTCTTCCACCACCACCGGTTCCACCGTCTGCCCGGTCTGGAACTTCACCTCGTCCAGCGCTTGCAGATGGGTGGGGTCAGAGGTTGCCACATACAGCTTGTTGCCACGCTGGTACAGCGCAACCACGCGCCGCTTTTGCACCAGTTTCGGATCGAGCACCCCCTGCGGCAGGCTCTCCGCATCCATGGCATTCAAGTCCAGGAAGGGGAAACCGAACGAGATGGCCGCGAATTCGGCGACCTGGTCGGCCTTGAAACGGCGCCCCTTGATGAGTTCGGTCACGAACGATTCGCCCGACTGACTGGCGCGCTTCCATACGCCCTCGGCGTCGTCCTCGGACAGCCAGCCATGGTTGACCATGGCGCGCGCCAGTCCGGTTAAGTTGTTGGTGTTTGTAACAGCAGCCATAGCTCGGTTCCAGACAAGTCCAGCGTCAAATTATCGTCCGCATCGGCACACCAGGCGGCGGCGGATGGGCAATCACAGTCCTTAACGGCGATATCTCGACTAAATTGAGGCGCTCCCAGGCAAAGTGTCATCCGGCACGGGTGGATAGATGCGCGCCATCTTCACCGCGCGATCCTGCGTTTGCACGATTTCCACCGGCACGCCACCCAGCTTGATGCTCACCCCTGCCTCGGGAATGTCCTCGAACTGCTCCAGCAACAGGCCATTCAGCGTCTTCGGCCCGTCCAGCGGCAACGACAAGCCCAGCTTGCGGTTCAGATGACGCAGCAGCACGGTGCCCTCCGCCAGCCAGCTGCCGTCTTCCTCGCGCCGCAAAAAACCCATATCCGACGGCGCCTGTGTGGTGAATTCGCCGACCATTTCTTCCAGCAGGTCTTCCAGCGTCACCAGGCCTTGCAGTTCGCCGTATTCATCGACCACCAGCGCCAGCCGCCGCCGGCTGTTCTGGAAGTTGCGCAACTGGGTAAACAGAGGGGTGCCCGCCGGAACGAAATAGGGATCTTCGAGATTTTCCTTCAATGTCTGCGTATCCAGTTCCTCGCCGGTCAGCGCGTGCAGCACCCGGCGCACATGCAGCACGCCAAGCAGGTTGTCGGACGAGCCCGCATGCACCACCAGCCGGGTATGGTGGCTGGTGGAAATCTGCTGGCGCAGGCGTTCTGGGTCGTCCTCGATATCGATCGCCTCGATCTGGTTGCGCGGCGTCATCACGTCATCGACGGTGATATCTTCCAGCTCCAGCAGATTCACCAGGATCCGGTGGTGTTCTCGCGGCAACAAACCGGACGATTCCAGCACGATGGTGCGCAACTCCTCCAGACCGAGGCGGTTGACATACCCCGGCGCGGGCGGCTTGATCCGCAGCAAGCGCAGGATGCCCTGCACAAACAGGTTCACGAACCACACCACCGGGTATGCCAGCTTCAACAGCGGCGTGAGCAGCAGCGTCGCCGGGTAGGCGACACGCTCGGGGAACGAGGCGCCCAGCACCTTGGGCGTGACTTCGCTGAACACCAGGATCAGGAAGGTGAGCAACAGTGTCGCCACGAACAGCACCATTTCGCCGGCGCCGAACAGTCGGATGGCCAGCACGGCAGACAGCGTGCCCGAGGCGGAATTGACCAGATTGTTGCCGAGCAGAATCACCCCCAGCAGCTTGTCGGTCTGGTCCAGCAGCGCCTGCGCCCGCATCGCCCCTCGCACGCCGGATTCGGCGGCATGACGCAGGCGGTAGCGGTTGATCGCCATCATCGCCGTCTCGGACGCGGAAAAAAACGCCGAGGTCAGCAGTAAAACGGCAAGCACGGCAAACAGCGTGCTGGTGGAAATGCTATCCAATCAGGATCGCCTCAACGCTGGAGTACCACTTCCAGCACGAACTGCGTGCCCAGATAAGCCAGCAGCAGCAGCGTGAAGCCGGTAATGGTCCAGTACAGCGCGGTGCGTCCGCGCCAGCCGCGGAAATGCCGTCCCAGCAGCAAGCCGCCGAAGACCAGCCAGGACAAAATGGCGAACACGATCTTGTGCGAAAACTGCAAAGCCGTGCCGAAGAGTTCTTCCGAGAAAAACACTCCGCTGAACACCGCCAGGGTCAGCAGCGCGAAACCCAGGCCGATGGTTTTGAACAACATGGCTTCCAGCGTCAGCAAAGGCGGCGTGCCGCCCTGCAGAAGCGCGCCGCGATGCAACTGTTTTTCCAGCATGGTCATCAATACCGCGTGCAAGGCCGCGACCGCCAACAAGCCGTAGGCGAGGAAAGACACCACCAGGTGCGCGCGCAGGGCCAGCGCCTGCGAATTGGGGATGGCGTGGCTGGCGGTGAAAAACGCCATGCCCAGTACGGACAGCGCCGCCAGTCCGCTGACCCACGACTGCAGGCGCGCCAGCGGGGCACCCTGGCTGGCCAGCCAGTAGACCAGCGCGGTCAGCCACAATATCGTCGACAGGGAATTGCCGAACCCCAGCCGGATATCGCCCTGCCCCAGCACCGACTGATAAATCAGCGCGCCGTGGGCCAGCAAGGCCAGCGGCAGCAATACGCGCACCGACGCGGCGGACGGCGTGCGCTGCAGGCGCCAGGCAACCCAGCCATACAGTGCACTCACACACAAAGTAACCAGCAATAGCGGAGACATTCGTTAAAATGGAATTCTTATTCAGCCAGCCCCATTATCCATGCCGCCCATAACGGCAACAAGGAAGCCATGTTAGAAAATCTCAGCGGACGCCTCGCCGGCGTCGTCAAATCCCTGCGCGGGCAGGCGCGCATCACCGAGGCCAACGTGCAGGACACGCTGCGTCAGGTGCGTCTGGCCCTGCTCGAGGCCGACGTCGCGCTGCCGGTCGTCAAGGACTTCATCGAAGCGGTCAAGACCCGCGCGCTGGGCCAGGAAGTGCTCACCAGCCTATCGCCCGGCCAGGCGCTGATCGGCGTCGTCCACGAAGAACTCACGCGGCTGATGGGCGGCGAGAACGCCGAACTGAACCTGGCGGCCACCCCGCCCGCGGTCATTCTGATGGCCGGCCTGCAGGGCTCGGGCAAAACCACCACCAGCGGCAAGCTCGCGCTGCTGCTGAAAAACCGCAAGAAAAAAGTCCTGCTCGCCTCCGCCGACGTTTACCGCCCGGCCGCCATCGAACAGCTGCAGCAGCTGGCCAAACAGCTCGACGTCAGCTTTTTCGAAGCCGGCAAGGAACGCGATCCGCTGAAAATCGCGCAGGCCGCGCAGGATCACGCGCGCCGCCAGTTCTTCGACGTGCTGATCGTCGATACCGCCGGGCGACTGGCGATCGACGAAGCGATGATGGCCGAGATCCGCGCGCTGCACGCCACCCTCAAGCCGGTCGAAACCCTGTTCGTGGTCGACGCCATGCAGGGCCAGGACGCGATCAACGTCGCCAAGGCCTTCAACGAGGCGCTGCCGCTCACCGGCGTGGTGCTGACCAAGCTCGACGGCGACGCGCGCGGCGGCGCGGCGCTGTCGGTGCGCCACATCACCGGCAAGCCGCTCAAGTTCATCGGCGTCGGCGAAAAACCCACCGGGCTGGAAGCCTTCCACCCCGAGCGCATGGCGCAGCGCATTCTCGGCATGGGCGACGTGCTGTCGCTGATCGAGCAGGCGCAAGGCTCGGTCGACCTGGTCGAAGCCAGGAAACTCGCCGACAAGGTCAAGAAAGGCAAGGATTTCGACCTCGAGGACTTCAAGTCGCAAATCCAGCAGATGCGCAAAATGGGCGGCCTCACGGCGCTGATGGACAAGCTCCCCGGTGCTGGGCAAATGGCCATGCCGGCGGGCGCCGACGACAAGTCCGTCAACCGGCTGGAAGGCATCATCAACAGCATGACGCCGCAGGAACGCCGCAAGCCAGAAATCATCAAGGCCTCGCGCAAGCGCCGCATCGCCGCTGGTGCCGGGGTGCAGGTGCAGGAAGTCAACAAGCTGCTGAACCAGTTCGAGCAGGCGCAGAAGATGATGAAAATGATGGGAAAAGGCGGCCTGGGCAAGATGATGCGCGGCATGAAAGGCATGCTGCCCGGAATGCGCTAATGCTTGCACACTGGCAAACCGGGGTTTTTTGGGTATAATTCGCGGTTTTCTCCGTTTACCCGGTGGGTTAAATCATGGTCGTTATTCGTCTTTCGCGCGGCGGCGCAAAAAACCGTCCCTTCTACAATGTGGTGGTGGCCGATTCGCGCTGCCGCCGTGATGGCCGCTTCATCGAGCGCGTCGGTTTCTACAACCCGGTCGCCGCTGAAGGCGCCGAGTCGCTGCGTCTGGATCAGGAACGCATCAGCTACTGGACCGGCAACGGCGCGCAGCTGTCCGACACCGTCGCCCGCCTGGTCAAGCAGAACAAGTCCGCTGCTGCCTGATTTCAATCAGGACAGCTGCGCAAAAACACTTGAGCGAAGGTAGCGACTGGGTCGTGATGGGGCGCATCGCCGCCCCGTTCGGCATCAAGGGCTGGGTCAAGGTCCAGACCTTCAGCGACGACCCGGGAACGCTGATGGATTTTGAATCCTGGCGCGTCGGTCGCGACGAGCATCAGACGGATTATGCCGTCGAGGCCGTCCAGGATCACAGCAACACCCTGGTCGCCAAACTGGCCGGCATCGACGACCGCGACGCGGCCTATGCCCTGCGCGGGCAGGAAATCTCGGTCGCGCGCAGCAATTTGCCGCCGCCGCAGGAAAACGAGTTTTACTGGTCGGATTTGATCGGCCTGAAGGTCGTCAACCGCGAAGGCGTCGAGCTCGGACGGGTGGACAGCCTTTTGGAAACCGGCGCGCACGACGTGCTGGTCGTCAAGGGCAAACGCGAATACCTGATCCCGTTTGTCGCGGCCTTCGTCGGCAAGGTGGATGTGGCAGGCGGGCAGATCGAGGTGGACTGGGGCGAGGATTATTAAGGAAGCAGGGGTGCGCTTCGATGCCATCACCCTCTTCCCCGAAATGTTTGATGCCGTGCTGGATTACGGCATCACGCGGCGGGCGCTGGATCGCGGGCTGTACCGGTTCAAGGCCTGGAATCCGCGCGATTTCACCGACGACCCGCACCGCACCGTGGACGATCGCCCTTACGGTGGCGGCCCCGGGATGCTGATGCTGGCCGAACCGCTGGACCGCGCGCTGAACGCCGTGCAGCAGGACCTGGCCAGCGAGAATTTGACGCCCTGGGTGGTGCATTTTTCACCCCGGGGCCGCCCGCTGACGCACCAGCGGGTGATGGAACTGAAGGAAACGCCCGCACTGGTACTGCTGTGCGGGCGCTATGAAGGTATTGACGAGCGGCTGTTGCAGCGCCGCGTGGACGAGGAACTCTCGCTCGGCGACTTTGTGTTGTCGGGTGGCGAACTGCCCGCGCTGGCGCTGATGGATGCGATCATTCGGTTGTTGCCGGGCGCGTTGAACGACGCTGATTCGGCGCTTGAAGATTCCTTCGCCAACGGCCTCTTAGACTGCCCGCACTACACCCGGCCCGAGGTCTGGCAGGGCATGGCGGTGCCGGAGATATTGAAAAGCGGCAACCACGCCGCGATCGCCCAATGGCGATTGCAGCAGAGCCTGACGATCACGGCGACCCATCGCCCCGATTTGCTGGCGAGGCGCGGCTTGTCGAAGCAGGAACAGGAACTTCTCGCGGCGCATCCACCCGGTGCGCCGCAGAACAAAGCGGCACGGTAGTCCCGTGCCAATGTGAAACGGCGTGACGTCCACCCGCAGGGGCGCACCTCTCCCGCCAGATGTAAGGAAACATCATGAACATCATCGAGCAACTCGAACAGGAAGAAATCGCCCGCCTGGGTAAAACCCTCCCCGACTTCGCCCCCGGCGACACCATCGTCGTCCAGGTGAAAGTGAAGGAAGGCGCCCGCGAGCGTCTGCAGGCCTACGAAGGCGTCGTCATTGCCAAGCGCAACCGCGGCCTCAATTCCGCCTTCACCGTGCGCAAGATCTCCGCCGGCGAAGGCGTCGAACGCACCTTCCAGACCCACTCGCCGCTGGTTGCCAGCGTCGAAGTCAAGCGCCGTGGCGACGTCCGCCGCGCCAAGCTGTACTACCTGCGCGAGCGCTCCGGAAAATCCGCGCGCATCAAGGAAAAGCTGCCCGCCCGCAAGGTCAAAGGCGGCACACCCACTGCAACTGCCGAATAAGCAGTTTCCCCTGCTGCAACCAAAACGCCCGCTTCATGCGGGCGTTTTGGTTTGTGCTCAATTCGAATGACATTTCACGCCCCTGAACGGCCGGTCACAGTAGATTTAGTTGTTTCCGCTAAGCCTGCATTTGCAGAGTTTTCCAACGGAATTGAGTTGCAGGGTGTTGCCTTGCAGGGTCGAGGTGAAGGATGTGAGCGTAGGGTCGTAGCCGCTGACAATCTCACCGCAGTTGTAGTCACCGAGGCCCTTCTTCAACTCCAGCCTGAACACCAGACCACATTCGCCCTGGCTGCAACTCGGGTCGCTTTCCAACGGCACGGTCTTGATTTCATCGAAGGTTGTAAAGTTTACGCGGCGGCTGTCCACGCCGTTGAACTCATGCGATGAGACAAAGGTAGCCTTGCCATCCTGGAAGTCCGTTATGCCCAATGGTACGGCAGTGAACGTGACCGGAATCTGCTCGCCGGTCGCGACGATGGTCAGCGTCTCGCTTCCCACGATCACGCCGCTCTCGAGCCGCGTGCCACTGCCGCTGAGCGTAACAACGTCACACCCATTCAGCGGATTAACCGCCATCGCAGGTGGAACTGCTGCGAAACAGGTCACAACTGCAAATATTCCACCAAGCCATTTCGTCTTCATTTGAGCCTCCTTTTACGATGTCAAATACACCTTGGCTTTTAACCATAGGAGATTATTCGCTCACTGCTGTTGAAGTGGAGAGTTACGGGTTGAGGCACCCTCGGGAAACGGACCATGGCGGCAACTATCCTGACCTGCCAATATTGGCCGGCAAGTGCCGTTCTAATCAGGGTTCTGCGTGAAATGAAACGGCGATAGTCGGGACGACCCCTCGCTTCAGGTTTTCTGACACGCCCTATCCGGCATTTTGTCACTATGATTGCACCCGGCATGGTTCCGGCGTTGCCAGTTGTTTTCAGCCCTTCTGCTCCGCTACATGAACCCGGAAATGAACGGAGACAGATTTGTTCATGCGAAATCGCCTCAGTCTTCTGAACAACGATCCCGGGAATGCACCCTTTTTCCGGCAAGCCAGGAAGCGCAGCTCATGACCCGATACCACGGCTTTCTTCTGCTGGCCTTTGTCGCTGTCTGGACCTGGGCGGCGATCGAACCCAGGTATCCCCATGACTGGCTGCTGGAGAACTACCTGGTGTTCATCTTCGTGCCGCTGATTCTGTTGACCGGGCGCTATTTCAGGCTCTCCAGGCTCTCCTATACCCTGATCACCGCTTTCATGTCGCTGCATGTGGTGGGGTCCCACTTCACCTATGCCGAAGTGCCCTTCGGCTATGTGCTGCAGCGCTGGTTCGAGGCGGATCGCAACATGTACGACCGGCTGGTGCACCTCGCCTTCGGCCTGCTGCTGGCCTACCCCATGCGCGAGCTCTTGCTGCGGGTGGCGAAGACCCGCGGCGTGTGGGGCTACGTGCTCCCGATGGCGATGGCACTGGCCTTCTCGGCCTTCTACGAAATCATCGAATGGCTGGTGGCTGTCCGGGTGGACCCCCAGGCGGGCCTGGCTTTTCTGGGTGCCCAGGGCGACGTCTGGGATGGCCAGAAGGATATGCTGCTGGCCTTTCTGGGTGCGACGCTGACCATGCTCATCGTTGCCCTGATCAATTGGCGCTACGACCCGGAATTCAGTGCGGACCTGCGCGCCAGTCTGAAGATCGAGCTTGGCGACAAGCCCCTGGGCGAGGAAGCCTTGCGGGAGATGCTCAAGAACAGGCGCAATGACAGTCCGTAATCGAGCCTCATGAATGCGCATGCCCGCCAGTTGAATTGTGTATCGAATGGGCCCGCATGAGCGGGCTGGCTGGGCAGGTCTGTGTTTCAACCCATTGAAGCCAGACACCTCGGCTAGAATTCCATCATGTCGACTTACGACGCCATTCTTCCCGCCCCGATGTGCCGCTTGGGCGCCCGCTTCACCGGCGACGCGCTGACGCGGCTGGATTTTTTGCCTGCGGACAGCCCCGCGTCCACCCAACGGGACGCGCGCGTGCGCCGACTGGCGGACGAACTGGAAGCCTACTGGCACAACCCCGCGCATCCGTTCGATCTGCTCTTCGTGCCGCTGGGCACGCCGTTCCAGCTGCGGGTGTGGCACGCGCTGCTGCGCATTCCTGCCGGGCAACCGACGACCTATGGCACGCTGGCAAAACGGCTTGGCACGGCGGCGCGGGCGGTGGGGCAGGCGTGCGCTTCGAATCCTTTGCCCATTCTCATCCCCTGCCATCGCGTGATGGCGGCAAGCGGGTTGGGCGGCTTCATGCATTCGGCCGCGGGCGCACCGCTGGATGTGAAAACCTGGCTGCTGGCGCATGAACGACGCGCTGATTGACCGGTTCTGTGATCACCTGTGGCTGGAAGACGGACTGGCGGATCTGACGCTGGCGGCGTACCGGCGCGACCTGAAGACCTTCGGCACCTGGCTGGAAAAAGAACGCAGCCACGCTCTGAACGCTGTCGTGGCAGGCGATATCGAGGCCTATCTGGCGTGGCGTTTCGCCGGTCACGCGCAGCCACGCAGCGCGGCGCGCTACACCTCGGCGCTGAAGCGCTTTTATCGCTATCTGCTGCGCGAAAACCTGATCGCCGCCGACCCCACGCTCAATCTCGACAGTCCCAAGCTGCCGCGCTCGCTGCCGAAGACACTAACAGAAGCCGACGTCGAACGCCTGCTCGACAGCGCCGACACCGCCACCCCGCTGGGCCTGCGCGACCGCGCGATGCTGGAAACGCTGTACGCCACCGGCTTGCGGGTGTCGGAACTGGTGGGGCTGAAGCTGACGGCGGTGAACCTCAACGACGGTGTGCTGCGCGTGACCGGCAAGGGCAACAAGGACCGGCTGGTGCCGCTGGGCGAGGAAGCGGTGCAGTGGCTCAAGCGCTATCTGGCGGACGCGCGGCCGCTGCTGCTGGAACGGCACCTTTCGGATGCGGTGTTCGTGACCGCGCGCGGCGACGGCATGACGCGGCAGGCATTCTGGTATCTCATCAAGCGGCATGCCCATATCGCCGGAATCACCCGCCCGCTGTCGCCGCACACCCTGCGCCACGCCTTCGCCACCCACCTGCTCAACCATGGCGCCGACCTGCGCGTGGTGCAGATGCTGCTCGGGCACAGCGACATTTCCACCACGCAGATCTACACCCACGTGGCGCGCGAACGGCTGAAGCAGCTGCACGCCGTTCACCATCCACGCGGCTGACTCAAGCGGGCGTCTTGATCCGCTCCATCAGATAACACAGGCAATCCTGACGGATCACCTGTTCGTCGCGCGTCAGCATCGCCGGCATCAGCGGCTGTCTCAACGTAATCTCGCCGCGGCTGTAATCAAACAGGCGGTCGCCGATCTCTTTGCCGTTTTCATCCAGCGCCTGCAACCGGGCCGGGCTGCCCGGCCGCACCCGACCCAGCAGGTTGCCGCGTTCCAGTTCACGAAAATTGTAATGATCAAGCTCGGGCACGAAGTCGATGTCCGCACTTGGCGCATTGAAGCCGAAGCTGACCTGCTCCGGCACCTTGACTGTGGCGACGGTGTGAAATAGATCGACATCATGCGGCGCCACCGAATGTGCGGGGAATTCGGACAGATGCAGGCAGGCCTCCATGAATGCGGCGGCATGCTCGACGCTGCCCGGCGTGCCCGGCTTGCCGCACTCCACCGTGACCGCCGGGCACAACCCGGCAAAGGCGGCCGACTGCACGCCGCGCGGCCGGATGAAATAGACCACGATGCGGGAAAACAGGGTGGCGAGATGCAGAAATGCCTGGTCCAGCCGGTTCACGCAGGCGTAGTGCGGGTTGAGGCCGGTGTTGTTGTGGATGTCGATGCTGGCGAACACGCCGCGGGCGCGCATGGCGTCGACCACCTGCTGCATCATCGCCAGTTCGGCCGGATGCGCTTCCTCGCTGCCGGGCCACACCCGGTTGTAATCCGGCTGGCCGTCGAGCCGGCGCAGCCCCGAGCGTGCCGCCTCGATGTTGCCGATGAACAGCGAAAGCGCACGCGGCAGCTCGGCCGATGCGTATTTCCTGAGTACGGATTGCGCCGCCAGCCAGCCGGTGTCCTCGTTGCCGTGCAGCAGGACCGACGCGAACAGGGCGGGCTGACGCCGCCCCGGCAGATGGATCAGCGCAGGACCGGGCAGCACCTCGCCCAGCCGCGATGCCGGCAAGTCGAGCAGGCCTGCCGGCACGGTTTCGTACTGGGTCAGCATCCGATGCGCCACTCATGCGCCGGGGCGCCGGATCGCTGGTTTTCCAGGTAATCGTTCATCATGCGATGCGCATCCCCCTGGGTCGCCTCCAGCTGTCGCAGCTGCCATTGCGCCCCGGTCTGGCCGGACCGCGTGCGGGCTTCCACCACACCGAGATAACGTTCGCTTTCGGCGTCGGACAGGCCAAACGCCCGCAAGCCCCGGCGCGCCAGCGGCAGGCAGGTTTCCAGGATGAGTTCGCGTGCCGGTTGCCGGCGGCCATCCAGCCACACCAGTTCGGCCTCCAGCCCGTGCCGTGCCGCCGCATAAAAATTGCTGCGCGCGTCGGCAAAGCCCAGATCGCGCACCGCCTCGCCACGCCGGGCCAGTGCGTGCACCAGGCCGTAATAAAACGCGGCGTTGGCGACCATGTCCAGCACCGACGGACCGCTCGGCAACACCCGCTGTTCCAGGCGCACATGCGCGTGTCCGGCCTCGTCAAAACCGATCAGCGGCCGCACCCAGCGCCAGATGGCGCCGTTGTGCAGACGCAAGTGGGGAAAGCGCTCCGGCGCCTCCTCCAGCTGCACGGGCAGCAACGCCGGATACTGCTCGAGATTTTCCTGGAACAGTTCCAGCAGGCTGTCCGACACGTAATCCCGGCCAAACGTCACGCGCCTGATCGCAGGCTCGGCCAGCCCCGCATAGCCGCCCAGTTCGACCGCCTGTTCGAACAGCGGCACGCGGGTTTCCTGCCACAGTCGATGGCCGAACAGCAAAGGCGAATTGACGCCGGCTGCCAGCAGCGGCGCGCAGGTTACCAGTGAGGCGTTGTAATAGTGTGCCGCCTGCTTGAACGGCACCTGCAGGTGCAGCTGGAAGGAGGTTGTGGCCGCTTCCAGCATCACGTCCGGACGATGGGTTTGCAGATGATCCTGGCCCTGGATATCGATGCGGATCGGTGCACCATTGCGCTGCTGCAGCACCTGCTCATTGAGCGCGCCATAGCGTTTCATGGCCGAGATATTGGCCAGGCAGAGATCCGAGTCGCGGATGGTCGGCAAAATGCCGATCATCGCCAGCACGGCGTCCATGCCATGCGCGACCTGCTGGCAGCGTTCCCAGGTCAACCTGAGCGACGCTTCCAGGGCGGACAATACGCCCGCCCCCATTTCGATCGGCGGCGCGTTCAGCTCCACGTTGAAGCGCGAAAGTTCCGGCACCACCAGGGGGTCATTCAGCTTGCGCAGATAGGCTTCATTCACCGGGTTGGGAAAGCCGGCATGATCCAGCAGCCAGGCTTCCAGCTCGAAGCCTGCAATGTAGCGGGCATCGGCAAAGCCCCCCGCTTCGGCAAACCGATGCAGGCTCGCGGTTTCCTCTGCCAGCCTGCCCAGAAATTGCTGGACGTCAGCGTCCGAAAAGCGCGTGAGGGTGATTTCCTGGCCCATGCCCTGCGTTTAGACCGGCTCGCCGGCCGGCTCTCCCGTGTGATTCCTCACTCAAACATAAACCGGGATGGACCGATCGCCCAGAAGTTTTTTGCTAAGCACCCCGCTTCAGCCCAATCCTTTTGGCTGCGTCAGGGTCACCCTAAACGCGCGCGCTGGATCGGGCCAGATAAAACCACTCCTGCCCCGGCTGCGCGTTGGGATTGGGAAACACGATGTAGCCGTCGCAGTCGGCCGTCACCGGCGTGCCGTCGTGGCGCCTGCCGATGATTTCGCCCGCGCGCACGCGATCGAAACTGGCCCAGGCGCGCGCAAATTGATCGTCTGCGTGGGCGCGGTCGATGACCTGATACAGGCGCAGCGCCTCGGTGTCGGTCACGACTGTGGGCGCGGGCGCGGCGGTCAGCCGCAGGTGCGCCAGCGCGTTGTGAATGGCGCGGTAGGCCACGGCGGGCGCGGTGGGGTCGTCGTGCTGGCCACACTCGAGGGTGAGCGCGATGCCGCCCTGCGCCCGCATGTATTCGGTGGTGCCCACGCCGTAATGCACGTCGGCTTCGCGTGCCGACACGCCCGCCGCCAGCCGGCGCGCGACGCCGGCGGCGTAGGTGTCGAGCCAGCCATCGACGAAACGATGCACGCCCAGGCGCAACGCCAGCGCGGTTTCCTCCGCCGAGCGTGCAAATGGCTCCAGCGTGCCGCTGTTGTCTTGCGGCCCCAGCATGACGAAGGGCTCGCCCGCCGTGTGAAACGAGTGCAAATCGAGCAAGGCGTCATGCTGCGCCAGCAGCGGGCACAGCCAGTTGGCGATGCGGTCTTCGAATTCGGCGGGCGTATCGGTCGGCACCAGATTGCGGTTGAGGTTGCGGTCGCCGATGCGCTGATGGCGGGCGTAAGCCAGCGGGTTGGTGACCGGGACGAAGGTGACGCTGCCCGCGACCATGCCCAACTGGCCGGATTCGATCTCCGCAATCACGCGGCGAATCGCCTGGGTGCCGCAGGTTTCGTTGCCGTGCACCGCGCCCAGCACGATAAGACGCGCGCCCGGCGCGAGGCCGGTGAACGACACGGATTGAAAATGCAGCAATTCGAGTTCGGTCATGTTTGCAAGGCCTTGAACAATAGGGACACGCTCGACACCAGCAACAGCATACCAACCAGCCGTGTCATCTGCGGCGGGCTCAGGCCCACATGCACGCGCCCGCCCAGATAGAGCGCCCCCAGCATGACCGGCAGCGCAGCAAAATACGCGATCCACACCTGGGCGGTCATCAACAGCCCGGCCACCAGAAAGCTGACGATGCGCGTCAAGCCCTCGGTAAAAAACAGCGCCGAAAAGGTCGCGCGCAAATCGCTTTTGTCGCGGATGCGATGGCTCAGATAAATCACATAGGGCGGCCCGCCGGTGCCGAACAATGCCCCGACGGTGCCGCCGGTGAGCGCGGCCGGCACCGCCCAGCCGCGAGAGATCGGTTTCTCGCCGTGAATATTGAACAGGCTGCGCAGCGCAAAGATAAAGACAAACCCGGCCAGTGCAATCAGCATGGGCTCGGGCGGCAGATTGACCAGCAGGCTGGTGCCCAGCACCACCCCCACAACGCCGAACGGAATCAGCACGCCAATCTCGTCCCATTTCACGCGCTTGAAATTGAGGCCGCCGATCACGATCGAGGCGGTGAAGTCCAGCAGCAAGATCAGCGGCACGACAAATTTCAGCGGCAGAAACAGCGCCAGCAAGGGCACCGAGATCAGCCCCGAGCCAAAGCCGGTGATGCCTCGGATGAAATACGCCGCCAGCAGGATGGCCGCCGCGCCGGCAACATGGCTGGCGGCGATCTGCTCGAAGCTCACAGACGTGCGCCGCGCTCGATGGTGATGCCGAGTTCCTTGATGCCCGGCACGATGGCGAACTTGGTGACCGACACCTTCACCCACGGCGCGCCAAATTCGTCGCGCACAATGGCGGCCACATGCTCGGCGACCGATTCAACCAGGGTGATCGGCTGCGGCGCATTGTGCAGGTAGTCCTTCACCCGTTTGGCCACCGCGCCATAGTCGATGGTGTCGGCGACGTTGTCGGTGCCGCCGGCCTTGCTGTCCGGCAAGCCGATTTCCAGATCGAGCCGCACCGGCTGCGGCACTTTGCGTTCCCACTCGTATATGCCGATAATCAGTTCGAGACGGAAGTCCCGCAAAAATAGAATATCCATCGCGCCGCCCGCCAACGGGCCCCACCCAAAACCCGCCATTTTACTGACTTATGATCCTGCTGTTGTTTATTGCCGTTGCCTACCTGCTGGGTTCGCTGTCTTTCGCCGTGATCGTCAGCCGCGCCATGCGTCTGCCCGACCCCAGGCAATATGGTTCGGGCAACCCCGGCGCCACCAACGTGCTGCGCAGCGGGCGCAAGATGGCCGCCGCGCTGACGCTGCTCGGCGATGCACTCAAGGGCTGGGGGGCGGTGGTACTGGCGCGCATGCTGGCGCCGCAGTTCGGCCTCGCCGACGGCATCGTGCTGCTGTGCGCGCTGGCCGTGTTCATCGGCCACCTGTTCCCGCTGTACTTCCGCTTCCAGGGGGGCAAGGGTGTCGCCACCGCGCTCGGCGTGCTGGTCGGCCTCAATCCCTGGCTCGGACTGGCATGCCTGGCTACCTGGCTGTTCATGGCAGGGGTGTTCCGCATTTCCTCGCTCGCCGCGCTGACCACCGCCGCGCTCTCCCCGGTCTACGCGGGGCTGCTGATGGGCTGGGGTGACACGGCCATAACCGTGCTGGTGATCGCACTGCTTCTGGTCTATCGTCACAAGAGCAACCTCATCAAACTGGTCAACGGCCAGGAAGCACGCATCGGCGCCCGTAAATAACCCGGCCCACCTGATATGGCCCTGTTCGGAAAAACCATCGACCACGCAAAAGACAGTCTCGCTGAGGTGTCGCGCGAGGCTATCGACCGCGCAGGCGAGCGTCTGTCGGATGTGGTGAAGGACGGCGTCTTGCAGGCCGGCACCGAGCTGAAAGATGTCATCTGGCAAGCCAGCCAGGAAATCGACGCCAAGCTCGACAAGATTTCCGACGAGCTGCACGCGCAGCGCCAGTTCACCAAGGACGATGTGCGCGAACTGGTCGATTACGCCGGGGAAAGACTCGGCACCCTGATGGACGCGCGCATCGTCCACGCCAAATCGGAAATCTCCTCGCTGGTGCAGGAAAAGGTCGAATACTTCAAACGCGAGATCGACAGCTTCTTCATCGAGCGGCAGCGCGACCTCGCGCGCGAGCGGCGGCGGCTGTTTATCAACGTCGCCATCGCGATTCTGGCATCGCTGTCGCTGGGCTTTGTGTCCTGGCTATACCACCAGTATCTCGGCGGCGGACTCGACGTGTTCGCCATCTTCCGCATTGTGTTTGCCTCGCTGATGGGAGGCTATGCAGCCTACCTCGCGGTCAAGCTGCTGCGCCGCTGGCTGTTGATGTCGGAACACAAGAAGGACACGCTGTTCCTGGTCAGCCGCTACTGGGGCGCGCTGCGGCCGGAAAGCATTTTTGGCACAGTTGTTCTGGTATGCCTGATGGCAGTGCTGGTTGGGTTTTTATTGTTCCCGGAACAAATCGCGCAACTCACCGGCAGCGAAAAATGGCTCAAGGCCTTGCGCGAAGCCTACCCGATGCTTCGTCAGTGACTTAAACGGCTTCGAGCGTCGCCAGTTCCCAGCGCGGTTTGACCGCGAACGCCAGATCCGGCTGCGCCAATGTCAAATTTAACGTCGACGCCAGCCGCTGCGCGCCGGCGTAGGCGATCATCGCGCCGTTGTCGGTGCAAAATTCCAGCCGCGGATAAAACACGCTGATGCCCCGTGCCGCCGCTTCGCGCGTGAGCCGCTCGCGTAAATGCGTGTTGGCGCCCACGCCGCCCGCGACCACCAGCCGCGTCGCGCCGCTGTGCGCACAGGCCGCCAGGCTTTTGCGCACCAGCACCTCCACCGCCGCGGCCTGGAACGCCGCCGCAATATCCGCCGCCTGATCCAGGCCGGCCTTGCGCACCAACGTCAGCACCGCGGTCTTGAGGCCGCTGAAGCTGAAATCGAAATCGCCCGAATTGAGCATCGGGCGCGGCAGCGTGAAGCGACTGGCGTCGCCGGTTGCCGCCAGCTTCGACAGCGCAGGCCCGCCCGGATAACCCAGCCCCAACAGCTGGGCGGTCTTGTCGAAAGCCTCGCCCGCAGCGTCGTCGAGCGTCTCGCCCAGGAGGGTGTAGCGCCCGACGCCGGACACCAGCATCAATTGCGTGTGCCCGCCCGACACCAGCAACGCGACGAACGGGAATTCGGGCGGCGTATCGGAAATCAGCGGCGACAGCATGTGGCCTTCGAGATGGTGCACCCCGACTGCCGGGATGCCCAGCGCATAAGCCAGCGCACGCGCCATGCCGGCGCCCACCAGCAAGGCGCCGGCGAGCCCCGGCCCCTGCGTGTAGGCAATGCCATCCAGGTCGGAAAGTGTGCGGCCACTTTCAACCAAAACCTGGCGGGTCAAAGGCAGCACCCGCCGGATATGGTCGCGCGACGCCAGTTCCGGCACCACCCCGCCATACGCGTTGTGCATCGCGATCTGCGAATACAGCGCATGCGCCAGCAGGCCATGCGCGCTGTCATACAGCGCGACACCGGTTTCATCGCAGGAGGATTCGACACCAAGCACCAGCATAATCAGGAAAACCAGACCAAGGACACCCGCATGATAGCGCGGGCATGCACTTGGTTTACGCCGGTGAGGGGGTTACCCTGCGCGTCACGAAAAACCAGGCTTTTTATTGTTAGGCCGGTGCCGGACATTCTGTTCATCACCGGCCTGGTAGCCCTGAAATCATTGCAGCGCGGGCTCAGTCATATGTGTAGGGGGCGCAGCCTGCATTCCCCGCAAACACACCCTCCAGCCCGCAGCAATCCCCCCCGGGAATACACGCCCTACCCAACCCACTTTGAATTGCTTCAAGCTACGGTTATACTTCCCGTTTTTCGTCTTCTCAGGAAGCCCTCTTCAAATGCCCCACGTCAAAATCAAAGAAAACGAACCGTTTGATGTCGCCCTGCGCCGCTTCAAGCGTTCCATCGAAAAAGTTGGTCTCTTGACCGAGCTGCGCGCCCGCACGTTCTATGAGAAGCCCACCGCAGAACGCAAGCGCAAGCTCGCCGCTGCCGTCAAGCGACAGAGCAAGCGCCTGCGCGGCCAGCAACTTCCCCCCAAGATGTATTGATTCTGCGCTAACGCAGAACGCCTACGCATGTCGCTCAAGGCACGCATTACCGACGACATGAAGACGGCCATGCGCGCCAGGGAAACGGCGCGCCTCGGTACGATTCGCCTGCTCCTGGCTGCGATCAAGCAGAAAGAAATCGACGAACGCATCGACCTGGACGACGCTGCGGTCAGCAGCATCGTCGAAAAACTCATCAAGCAGCGCAAGGATTCGATCAGCCAGTTTCAGGCTGCCGGTCGGGATGACCTGGTGGCAGCGGAACAGGCCGAACTCGTCGTGCTGCAGGCCTATCTGCCCGAGCAACTCTCTGCCGCCGAGGTCGAAGCGGCGGTTATCGCGGCAATTGCCGAATCCGGTGCCGACTCTGCCCGCGACATGGGCAAGGTCATGGGCCTGCTGAAGCCCCGCCTTGCCGGCCGCGCCGACATGGGCCAGGTTTCCGCACTGATCAAGGCCCGTCTGGCGGGTTGAACCCCGCCCGGCGCCTGCCCGGGTTTATCATGCGGCCATCATGATCCCGCGCGATTTCATCGACACCCTGCTCGCCCGCGTCGACATCGTCGACGTCATTGACCGCCGCGTGCCGCTGAAGAAAGCCGGGCAGAACTACCAGGCCTGCTGCCCCTTCCACAGCGAAAAAACCCCCTCCTTCACGGTCAGCCCGACCAAGCAGTTCTACCACTGCTTCGGCTGCGGCGCGCACGGCACCGCGCTCGGCTTCCTCATGGAATACGAGCACATGGGCTTTCCCGACGCGGTGGCGGCGCTGGCGCAGGATGTCGGCCTGCCGGTGCCGGAATCCGGAGAACCGGATCGCCCCAAACCGCCGCCCGCGCTGTGGGAGGCGCTGGAACAGGCCGCGCAGTTCTACAAGCAGCAGCTCAAGCAGACGCCGCGCGCGATCGACTACTTGAAACGGCGCGGACTGACCGGGGCCATCGCCGCCCGTTACGGCATCGGCTACGCGCCCGACGGTTCGCCGCTGAAGCAGGTCTTTCCCGACTACACGGCCGACGCCCTCGCCGCCTCGGGGCTGGTCATCGACGGCGACCGCGGACGTTACGACCGCTTCCGCGACCGCATCATGTTCCCCATCCGCAACATCAAGGGCCAGATTGTCGGCTTTGGCGGCCGGATACTCGACCAGGGCGAACCCAAATACCTCAATTCGCCGGAAACCCCGCTGTTTCACAAAGGCTCGGAGCTATACGGCCTGTTCGAGGCACGTGCCGCGATCAAGGCGGCCGGACGCGCCGTCGTGGTCGAAGGCTACATGGACGTGGTCGCGCTGGCGCAGCACGGCGTGGAATTTGCGGTGGCCGCGCTGGGCACCGCCACCACGCCTATCCATGCACGCACCCTGCTGCGCCACACCGACCGCCTGATCTTCGCTTTTGATGGCGACAATGCCGGCCGCAAGGCGGCCTGGCGCGCCCTGGAAAACTCGCTGGAAGCGCTGCAGGACGGCAAGGAAGTCAGCTTCCTGTTTCTGCCCGAAGGCGAGGACCCCGACAGTTACATTCGCACTCACGGCCAGGCCGCCTTTTTGCAGTTGCTGGATACCGACACCGTGCCGCTCTCGGCCTTTCTGGTGCGCGAACTGTCGCGCGACCGCAATCTCGGTAGCCAGGAAGGCCGTGCCACACTGCTGAAGGAAGCCAAACCACTGCTGGAAAAAATTGGCGCGCCGCTGCTGGCCCGCCTGATTCAGCGGCAAATCGCCGAGTTGGCCCATTTGCAGCCCGACGAGCTCAGCCTCATGGGCATGACGCCCAGTGCTGCACGGCGCGCCGCCCCTCCGCGCCCGCAGCGTCGCCCGGCGCCATCACGCGTGCGCAGCCTGGCCCGCACGCTGCTAATGAACCCGCAGCGCGTTGCCGAAGTCGATCCCTGCTGGCTCGACGCAAACGATTCCCTGAGCAGTCGCATGGGCGACCTGATGGCCTGGCTGCGTGAGGTTGGCCCGCTCAAACCACAGACGCTCAGCGTTATCGCCCAAGGCACTGAACTCGCGCCCCTGGTCGACGAACTGATGACGGATTTACTCGACAAAGATGATAGCTGGGACTGGAACGCGGAATTCGACGGCGCGGTCAAACAGTTGCGTGACGACTGGCAGCGCCGCCGCTGGCAGGAACTGGCCGCACGGCCGTTAAGCAGTTTGAGTATCAGCGAACGCCAGGAATTGATCGAACTGGCACGGTCCTAGCTTGCCAGAAACGCCGGGACAAAGCCCCGGTTTGCGGTATAATTGCCGGTTGTTTTTGAACGATTTTTTCTGCCCGCGCGGTTTGCACAGGGCAGAACCTGAGCGGAGATATGCTGTGGCTGTACGTGGAAGAAAACCAGGCGGTGGCGCCAAAAAAACCGAAGCGCTGCTGCCCCTGAAAGAGCTGACGCCGGTGGAAGCCGAGGCACGCCGCACCCAGCTGAAAAACCTCATCATCCTGGGCAAGGAACGCGGCTTCCTGACCTACGCCGAAATCAACGACCACCTGCCCGACGAAGTGCTGGACGCCGACCAGATCGAAGGCGTGATCGGCATGATCAACGATATGGGCATTCAGGTCTATGACGAGGCGCCGGATGCCGAAACCCTGCTGATGCAGGGATCCGCCCCCGCCGTCGCCGACGAAGACGTGGTGGCCGAAGCCGAACAGGCGCTGACCACGGTCGACTCAGAATTCGGCCGCACCACCGATCCGGTGCGCATGTACATGCGCGAAATGGGTTCGGTCGACCTGCTCACCCGCGAGGGCGAAATCGAGATTGCCAAGCGCATCGAGGAAGGCCTGCGCCACATGGTGCAGGCCATTTCGTCGTGCCCGCTCACCATCCAGCAAATTCTGGATATGGCGACGCAGATCGAAAAGGACGAACTGCGCATCGACGAGTTGATTGACGGCTTTGTGGAAGCCGAAATCGAAGCCGCGGCTGCGGTTGCCGAGGAAGACACGACTGACGAAGACGAGGATATCGACGAAGACGATGAAGTCGCCAGCGCGGCAGTGGCTGCCGCCAACCTGGCGCAACTCAAAGCCAAAGCGCTGACGCAGTTCGAGCTCATCCGTAAGGCCTATAAAAAGGCACAAACCGCCCACGCCAAATATGGCCTCGGCAGTCCGCAGCACATGAAGGCCCAGGCCGAAGTCACCGAACTGCTGATGACATTTCGCTTCTCGGTGCGACAGGTCGATCGCTTGTGCGAACAGATCCGCAATGCAGTGGAAGAAGTGCGCTCGCACGAACGCAAGATCATGGCGTTCTGCGTCACCCGCTCGGGCATGCCGCGAGCCCACTTCATCAAGGCCTTCCCCGGCAACGAAACCAACTTGGGCTGGGTGGACAAGGAAATCGCCGCCAAGAAGGCATATTGCTCGACGCTCGCCAAAGTGCAGTACGAAGTCAAGGCGCACCAGGAAGCGCTCATCGCGATGCAGGAACGCGTCGGCCTGCCGATCAAGAACCTGAAGGACGTCAACAAGCAGATGTCCACCGGCGAAGCCAAGGCGCGCCGCGCCAAACGCGAGATGATCGAGGCCAACCTGCGTCTGGTGATCTCGATCGCCAAGAAATACACCAACCGCGGCCTGCAGTTCCTCGACCTGATCCAGGAAGGCAACATTGGCCTGATGAAGGCGGTGGAAAAATTCGAATACCGCCGCGGCTACAAGTTCTCGACCTACGCCACCTGGTGGATTCGCCAGGCGATCACCCGCTCGATCGCCGACCAGGCGCGCACCATCCGCATCCCGGTGCACATGATCGAGACCATCAACAAGATGAACCGCATCAGCCGCCAGATCCTGCAGGAAACCGGCATCGAGCCCGATCCGGCGACGCTGGCGCTCAAGATGGAAATGCCGGAAGACAAGATCCGCAAGATCATGAAAATCGCCAAGGAGCCGATTTCCATGGAAACGCCGATTGGCGACGACGAGGATTCCCACCTGGGCGATTTCATCGAGGACTCCAGCACGCTTTCGCCCGACGATTACGCGATCTACGCCAACCTGCGCGACGCCACCCGCGAAGTGCTGGACAGCCTGACCTCGCGTGAAGCCAAGGTGTTGCGGATGCGCTTCGGCATCGAAATGAACACCGACCACACGCTGGAAGAAGTCGGCAAACAGTTCGACGTGACGCGCGAACGGATCCGCCAGATCGAGGCCAAGGCCCTGCGCAAGCTGCGCCACCCGACCCGTTCCGAAAAACTGAAAAGCTTCGTCGGCAGCGGCGAACAGTAAGTCCCCTGCCCCGCCTGTCTGTGGCGGGACAGCCACGTTTCGGGTCTGTAGCTCAGCTGGTTAGAGCAGGGGACTCATAATCCCTTGGTCCACGGTTCAAGTCCGTGCAGACCCACCATAAAATCAACGGCTTAGAGCTTAAGACTCTAGGCCGTTTTGCTTTGTGGGGCACTGGCGGGGCACTCGCTGAAAACAACGGCGGAACAACGACAGGAAAATGCGCCGCACATTACCCAGCGAACGCCCTTTAAAAAAGGCCGGAAAAGGGAGATTTTTCGCAAGTATCGCCCCATGAGTGCCCCGCGCAAGAAATATAAAACCTCAAGACAATGATTTACTTGATTTTTTATCAATCTTTCAAGGGATTGTATATCCCGTGTTGTCATTTATTGCCCCGTGCTGTAGTCTGCAATCAGTGTTTATCACTTGCAGGCGGAAATCATGGCGAGCATCGAGAAGCGCACCAGCCGGGACGGGAAAACCACCTACCGGGTAAAAGTCCGCCTGAAAGGGCAGCCGACTGAAACAGCATCATTCGAGCGCAAGACCGATGCAAACAAGTGGGCGCAAGACACCGAATCCGCTATCAGGGATGGCCGCCACTTCAAGACAACCGCAGCCAAGCGCCACACCCTGGCCGAACTGATAGAGCGCTACATCAAGGATGTACTGCCGACCAAGCCAAAGAGCGAAGCCAAGCAAACGGCGATGCTCAATTGGTGGAAGTCTGAAATCGGCAGCTATTCACTGGCCGATGTTACCCCCGCCCTAATAGCCGAGCGCCGCGACAAGCTGGCAGCCGGTAAGACGAAGCGGGGCACACAGCGCAACCCGGCAACCGTGGTTAGATACATGGCCGCCCTGTCTGTTTGTTTCACCCACGCCGTCAAGGAATGGGGCTGGATTGATGACACCCCCATGCGGAAAGTCACCAAGCCCAAGGAATCGCGGGGGCGTGTACGTTTCCTGTCTGATGATGAACGCGCCCGCCTGCTGAAAGCCTGCAAGGAATCGAGCAACACCTACCTTTACCCCGTTGTGGTGCTGGCACTGTCCACCGGAATGCGCAGCGGCGAAATCATGGGGCTTACTTGGGACGTGGTTGACCTGAACCGTGGGCGGGCAATCTTGCATGAAACCAAAAACAACGAGCGCCGCGCCGTTGCCATTACCGGCCATGCACTGGATGAATTGAAGGAACTGAGCAAGGTGCGAAGGATAGACACCAATTTGCTTTTTCCCTCTAAGGAAAACACACCACAAAAGCCACAGAAGCCGATTGATTTACGCGCCCCGTGGCTGGCCGCATTGAAGGCAGCAAAGATTGAAGATTTTAAGTTTCACGATTTACGCCACAGCGCCGCCTCATACCTTGCGATGAACGGTGCAAGCCTGGCCGAGATTGCCGAAGTGCTTGGACACAAGACTTTGCAGATGGTGAAACGCTACGCCCACTTGAGCGAAGGGCACACCGCCCGCGTGGTGGAATCCATGAATCAAAAGATTTTCGGGTAAGCCATGTTTGGCCGAACTGAACTGGACTTACAGAAATCGTGGCTTACGGGTGCCATTGGAAGCGCCGCGTTATTGCGCCCTGTTTTGGATGCCCGGAGAGTTTGCGCTTGGACCGAGCTGGAAGTAAGGGCATTGCGGGACTCGCTGCAATCCGTATTCGAGCAATGGCGAAACGAAAAAGGCATTTTGCCGGATGACAGCAACAGCGGTTTATTGGGCAATCTGTATGAGGGCAAACCATTAGATGAGTGCCCTCCATACAAGTGCGCCGGGGCAAGTGTTTGGGACTATCCCGGCCTGCTGGCGAAGCTGACAGCCGAGCAATATCCACCGTTGATGGAACTGGAAGCCGAAGCCGACAACCTATGCAACCCGCCATCGACATTGCCCGCCCACATTCCACGCTTACCGACAGCCGCAACCAAACCAGGGATGCAGCGGATACACGCCGCCCTCATCCTTGCCGAAGCCGCAGCCAGTAATGTTGAATCGGCAACAAAGGCGCATTGGGAACTGAGCCGGATTCAAACGGAAAACCAGCGGCGATTGGATGAAGGAATGCGAGCCGGAAATCAAATGATGTACACGCTTGCCATGAAGGGGGTGAAATTTATCCCAGGGGGTAGTCGGCGCAGCGCGAAGGTAGCCTTTCAGAAAGCCGCCGAACTACTTTTTAAAGCCAATGGCTACAACATCAACAAGACAATTCAAGAGCCAGCGTTAGCCGAGTTTCGCCGCAAGCATTACGGGGAACACACCTTGCGCGACTGGCTTAGGGAAATCAGACCGGAGGGCGCAGAAGTGAAGGGGCGACCCAAAAAAACATAACGCTTTCGATAACGTAAATATACCGCTATTAATCAATAACTTAGCATTCGAATCACTGTACGGCACAGTTTATTTTTGCCGGATATTGATAGGTACTAAGTTATGCAAGCAACAGAAACCACCCAAGCGATTAACGCCGCTTACCCCGCTTCACTCACGCAACCCCGCGCCCTGCTGACTGTCCGGCAACTCGCGGACAAACATCCGGCATTTCCTCAAGGTGCCCTTCGCAATCTGATTTTTCTGGCTGAGAGCCGCAACACCAGCAAAGGCAAGATTGAAGGCAACGGGCTGGCTGTTGCACTGGTGCGGATTGGCCGTAAGGTGCTGATAGACGAAGCCAAGTTTTTCAACTGGATTGACGCACAGCAAGGGGGTGAGTAATGAACGCCCCCGCCTATCCGAATAATGGAACCATGCCGAGCCGCGCCCTTGCAATGCTGTTGCAAGGCATGGCAATTACCCACCGGGAGTTTTGGTTACACGCCGGGACGTATCGACTGAGCGCCGCCATTCACCCTTTGCGGAAAGACGGCTGGGATATTCAGGACACCCCGGAAGTGGTGCCCACATCGGACCCCACCAAACGCCGCGCCCACATCAAACGCTATTACCTACCCAATGAAGCAATCAGCGCAGCCGGTGAAGCTGGCCGGGACTATGTGCGGCGAGTAAAGGAGTGGGAGCGAAAACGGGCGGAAGGTATGGCCGGGACGGTTGCAGCCGCCCCAGCCGGTAGAACTGCCGGAACGCTTGAGCAAGCAACCGACCAGAAACAGGTTAGCACGGGGGCACAAGTATGAAAACCGCTCCGCGATTGCTTCAAGACGTGAAGGGCAGCATTCCGCCTGCCGACTTCTACCGCGCCGAACTGCCCACAATGCCACCGCCCCGTGGGGGTGGCTGGCGTGATGGTGGCTTATGCGTATTCCACCAGGACCACCACACGGGCAGCTTCAGGGTGAATCTGGATACCGGGGGCTTCAAGTGTTTTGCTTGTGGCGCGAAGGGTGCGGACGTCATCGCCTTCATTCAGCTACGGGACGGCCTGAGCTTTCCCGAAGCCTTGCGGCAACTGTCTGATGATTGGGGGGTGTGAGATGCAAGGCATACCCCAGACATTCAACGGCAAGCCGCACCGCTTCACTTGGGAATATCGCAGCGCCCAGGGTGAGCCGCTTGGTTATGTTGCCCGCTTCGATGCTAACGGCAAAAAGGACGTGGTGCCCTATTTCAAGCGCATGAACGGGCATGGCTGGCAAAGTGGAAGCGCAGCCGAACCCCGCCCGCTGTTTGGGCTTGATGTGCTGGCACAAACTGACATTGCCCGCGCCGTTTTCATTGCTGAAGGTGAAAAAGCCGCCGCCGCCCTGCAATCGCTGGGGCTGGTGGCCGTCACGTCACAAGGTGGAAGCAAGGCAGCCGCTAAAACTGACTGGAACCCACTTGAAGGCCGTGGGCGCGTTTACTTGATGCCGGACAATGACGCACCAGGGGAAGGCTACGCGGAAGCCATAGCGTCAATTCTGAAAGGCTTTTCTAAACCGCCGGAAGTGAAAATTGTCAGATTTCCTGACTTGCCAGCCGGTGGCGATGTGGTGGACTGGATAAGCGCCCGCATCGGGCAATGGGATGGTTTTCAGCCGGTGCCCGAAAGTGGAACCGACACCGCCGCTTTGCTTGCCGAGTTTCAAACAGTGGTGCAAGCCTACAGTGAGCCGGTGCCCACTGAATGGCTAGAACCATCGGCAACGGCAACCGGCTGGCAAGCGCCTATCAGCCTGCAATCGGCAACGCTACCACCTTGGCCGGATGATGTTTTCCCCGGACCGATACAAGCCTTTGTAAGTGCCCTAGCCATTTCCACAGAGACACCGCCGGAACTGTCCGCCCTGATGGTGCTGGCAGCTTTGAGCGCCGCCGCCCAGGGTAAGTTTCGGGTGCGAGTGAAATCGGATTACTTCGAGCCGGTGAATATCTGGACTTGCGCGGGACTTCCACCAGGCAGCCGCAAGACTGCCGTGCAAGGTGCGGCAACCGCGCCCCTGAGCGCATGGGAGAAGGTGCAACGGGATATGGCCGAGCCTGCTATCAAGCAAGCGCAAAGCAACCACGCAACCCTGACCGAGCGCATCGGCCAGCTACGAAAACTAGCAGGTAAGGCCAAGGGTGCAGAGTTTGATAACCTAAAAAAAGAGATTGGCCAGCTTGAAGCCGACCTGCCGGAAATCCCCACCCCGCCGCAAGTGTGGGCGCAAGACGTAACCCCGGAGAATCTGGGTACCATCATGGCAGACAACGGCGAGCGCATGGCGATACTGTCCGATGAGTCCGGCATTTTCGACATACTCGCCGGGCGCTATTCGGGGGGCATTCCGAACCTTGATTTATTCCTGCAAGGCCACGCCGGAAGCCCGGTAAGGGTGAACCGTGGCAGCCGTCCGCCGGTATTCATGCAATACCCGACCCTGACCTTTGGCTTATCACCCCAGCCGGATGTATTGCGCGGACTGACTGAGAAGCCGAGCTTTAGGGGGCGTGGCTTGCTTGGCCGTTTTCTCTACGCCCTGCCCGCCTCCAACTTGGGTTATCGCACCTTGGATGCCCGCCCCATGCTGCCGGACACACGTGCCCGGTACGAAGGCATTTTGACTGCAATGCTGAATCAGGAAACGGCCAGCGATGAAGCCGGGAAGCCCTGCCCGCACATTCTCAAAGCATCAAGTGAAGCCATGCAAGCGTGGCAGACCTTCGCCCACAAGGTGGAAGCCGGGATGCGTGAAGGTGGAACGTTTGCCCACCTGACCGATTGGGCGGGCAAGTTCCCCGGTGCCGTGGCGCGAATTGCTGCGCTGCTACACATCGCCCGCCATGCACTTATCAGGCCGTGGGAGCATGAAATCAGCCTTGAGGATATGGCCGCCGCCCTACGCATGGCCGATGCCCTGAGCGCCCACGCTTTGGCCGTGTTTGACCTGATGGGGGCAGACCCAGCACTAGACGGTGCCCGCGTGGTACTGCGATGGATTGAGCGCGAAGGCAAGCCGGAATTCACCTTCAGGGATTGCCACTATATCCACAAGACGCGATTCAAACGCGCCGCCGAGATTGAGCCGATTATTGATGTGCTGATTGAACGGCATTACATCCGGCCACGGGTGGCGAAGGTGGCACACAGACCGAGCCGCATCCTTGAAGTGAATCCGGCCATATTCGGGGGTGCAGCATGAATGCCCTTTTGTGGCTTTTGTGGTCAATTCTCTACAGGGGGGAAAAGACAGAGCCGAACCATTCGCCCGAAATGAGATTTTTCTAAAACCCTCTACTTTAGGTTTGACGTCAATCAGTTAAGCAACTGACTCATGGTGCTATATAAAGCGCACGGCCAGCACAGCCGGCTGGTAGTTGGCCTAAGCGGACGTACACAGTTGAGTTTTAAAAGTGTCGGGTACACTGGGGGCGATTCAATCACAAGAATCACTGGTCGGGGATGTTGAGTAAGGATTGTCCGCCCCGCTTTCCCACTAACAATATGAGACAACCATGAATATCAAAACGAAAGTGTTGAAGTGGCTCGTCGCGCTAACGGCAGGGATGATTGGAGCGTCAACTGCAGGGGCCGTTGGTGTGCTGGGCACACCAGTGGACGGAACTATTGTATCGGGGGTTGGCGTGATTTCAGGCTACCACTGTACGTCCAAGAACATCGATGTCTATATTGATGGCGTTTCGATTGGTAAGGCGGGGGCAGGGACGACACTAGGGGGAACGCTGGGCGTGTGTGGCCATACGGATACCGGATATGCTCTGCTTTACAACTTCAACAACCTCACCAATGGCCAACATACATTCACGGTCTATGCTGATGGGATTCTTTTTGATTCACACACTGCAACGACATTCCAATCTGGGGGGATGCCTTGGCTTAGTGGAAAGAACGTGTCTTACACGATGCCAAACTTTCCGGAAGTGGGGCAGACAGCAACGGTGCAATGGGCACAGTCGTACCAGAACTTCTTAATTACTTCTATATCCGGAACTCCGACACAAACCCCTACGGCTGACCTTAGCTCGCTTGTTGGAAGCGATTCTTTCGTTTATACACAATCTACAACGTCAGGTTCAGGTTGTGCGGGATTGGGGATTAGTACTGGCTCCTCCATAGATGGCCTTCAGGCAAGCGCAAGTGCAAATGGTTCACAACTAATTTTTAACTTATGGGGCGGTGGGAGTTATTACACCTTTACCCTGAACTACCAATCCGGGGACGCCACCAGCGGATTCAATTTCTCCGGAACATTTCGTGAAACACCATCCGGATTGTCTGGAACGGCAACAGCACTGTCCTTAAAGAAGACAAACGGGTCCTATAGCGGGTTCGTATCGGGAACTGCTAGTAATTGCACTGTCGGCGCATCGATGAGTTAGTAAACAATTCTTGAAAATCAGAGCCGATGGAGGTGGTTAAGGGTTATGCAAGTGACTCATGGTGCATAGCCCATGCACTGGGGGCATTTTTGGGGGCATATCACCAAGCTGTGAACTGCATACCCCCAAAGATGCCTCGCGCGCGCGTACTGCTCAATAAATTTCAATAAATTCCACCTGTACGTCCACGCATTCAAATGTGGACTGGTGGGGCACTGGTGGGGCACTGACCGAAAAATAACTGCAACAAATGACCGTAAGGCACGGTAAATGCTGGACTCGCAACCCATTGATGTAATTGCTTTAGTGTGTTGTATTCGATTGTAAGTCATTGATTTTAAACGACTCATAATCCCTTGGTCGAAGGTTCAAGTCCTTCCAGACCCACCATTTAACCCAGCATCAGCGATAATCATCACCCATAAAACAGGGGGAGTGTCTGATGGAAGGGGAAGCCAGGAAACCCGGCGAGCGTCGTTTGCAGATCCTGCAAACGCTGGCCGCGATGCTGCAGGAACCGAAACCGGAAAAAATCACCACGGCGGCGCTGGCAGCGCGCGTCGGCGTGTCGGAAGCGGCGCTGTACCGCCATTTTTCCAGCAAGGCGCAGATGTATGAGGGCCTGATCGAGTTCATCGAACAGACGCTGCTCGGGCTGATCGCGCGCATCACGGCCGACACGTCGTCGCCGGCCGCCCAGGTCGAGGCCATCCTCAGCATGTTGCTGAGCTTTGCGGCGAAGAATCCGGGGATGACGCGGGTGCTGATTGGCGACGCGCTGGTGCACGAAAACGAGCGCCTACAAAAACGCATCAATCAACTGCACGACCGCATCGAGGCACAGCTACGGCAATGTCTGCGCTTTTGCGGCGACAAACAGTCCGAGCTCAGTGCGCCACTGGCCAATCTGTTGCAATGCGTCGTAGTAGGGCGCTGGCACCAGTTTGCCAAGAGCGGGTTTACTCGCGCGCCGGGCGGCGATATCGACCTGCTGCTGTCGCGCCTGCTCGACGTTCACCCCGCCTGAGCTGCAGTCGGCCCGCCAGCAGTCCCCCCCGGGGGGCCAGATATTCCAATGCCTCATCGCCTGCGTCGCACTAGCTGCCCGCACATGGCCGAGACCTTCCTGAGCGGCCCGGCCAGCACTTCGCTTCCATTAACCACGCTAACGCGGTTTCCGGTTCCAAGCGATCACGGCAATCCGGATTGACGAAAGCCTCGAGCAGCTGGCCACCCGGGGAAAAACATCATCAAGGTCACGGTGATACCCTCGGCAACGCCGTTGTCAGCCGATGGCGTTGGCGATTTCGAGTTTGACCTTGTCAGCGCTTGCCTTCACGGTGTGCTCATCCATTGTCGTGCCCTCCACGGCAAAGAAATGTATGTCCTGTATGCCAAGAAAATTCAGTAACTGCGTGAGATAAGGCTTGAGAAAATCGTAAGCCGCCAGGGGGCCATTACCCAGATAACCGCTCGCGCCATAGGCACAGATCACGTAGGCACGCTTGCCGGTTACCAGGCCGGTAAAACTATTCCCATCGTAGGAGAATGTGCGGCCGACACGCACTATCTGGTCGATCCAGGCCTTGAGTGCCGAAGGCGTGGAGAAGTTGTAAACCGGAACCGTCAGCAACAGTACGTCGGCGGCGAGCAATTCGTCGATCAACTTATCCGAAAGCGCGGTGGCGCCGCGTAGATCGTCGGTGAGCTGGTCGCTCGGCGTATAGAAACCGGCAATGGTCTGACTGGAAATATGGGGTATCGGCGTTTCCACGATGTCTCGCCGCACGAAACGGTTCCCGCTGTTTCGGTTTAGCCAGGCACGCTCGAAATAGTCGCCGAGCGCGCGCGATTGTGATCCTGTAGTCCTTGAGCTGGCATCGATTCGCAAAACGGTTTTCATGTGGCACCTCCTTATCAATTGAACAGGAGGTAGGATATTGTTTGCGATACCTGCCATAAACCGTTTGTTTCGCATTGTAATCATGCATACACCGCACGAATGGATATAGAAAGTGTGCGACTCTTTATCGAAGTTGCGCGGCGCGGGAATTTCGCGGCGGTGGCTCGTGACCGCGATGCCGATCCTTCAACCGTGTCACGGGCGGTGGCCTTGCTGGAAGAAAAGCTTGGTGCACGCTTGTTCCAGCGCTCAACACGCCGCGTCGTACTTACCGAGGCGGGCGAAATCTATCTGGCCCGGGTTGCTTCGCTGGTGGACGAATTTGATCGTGCGCGTGATGAAGCACGCGGCCTGAGCGCCGGGCCCGTTGGCACCCTACGCATCACGGCGTCGGTCGCGTTCGGGTATACCGTTCTTACGCCTTTGCTTCCTGAGTTTAGAGATCGTTACCCTGGCGTGAAACTGGAACTGCTGCTGACTGACACCGTTCTCGACTTGGTGACCGAGCGCGTGGATCTCGCCATTCGTCTTATGCGTCGAGCCGATGCAGATTTCGTCGCTGCCAAGCTGTTCGATACCCAATACCGGGTTTGCGCGAGTCCGGCCTACCTCAAGGAAAAGGGGGCGCCTCAGGCTCCAGAAGAATTACGACAGCACAAGTGCCTACTGTTCGCGTTACCGGACTTTCGTTCGCGCTGGCTGTTTCGCGATAGCCAGGGCGCCATACAGGTAGTGCCCATCCAGGGCGACGTGATGATTCTCAATGCGCTCGCCTTGCGCGCCTGCGCACTGGCAGGCATGGGACCGGTGATGCTGGCGAATTGGCTGATCGACGAGGATATCGCACACGGGCGGCTAGTTGATCTATTCCCGGACTACCGGGTGACCGCGACGGATTTCGATACCGCCATCTGGCTCCTGTACCCGAGCCGCACGCTGTTGCCTAACAAGGTGCGCGTCATGATCGACTTCCTTAAGCAACATCTGGGCTAACGCCAGGCATTTTGAGTTTCTAAGTGCCAGCGGACCCGCACACCGGGCAGGCCGGGTCGCGTGACACTTTCATCATGCGCGCATCGGCGCGCAGGCCATCCCACAACAGCAACCTGCCCACCAGCAGCTCACCCACCTGGGCCAGATATTTCAGTGCCTCCATCGCCTGCATCGCGCCGATGACGCCGACCAGCGGCGCAAACACGCCCGCCTCGGCACAGCGCAATTCGGGTTCATCCGCATGGTCGGGGAACAGGCAGTGGTAGCAGGGACTGTTGACGCGGCGCGAATCGAAAACAGCCAACTGCCCCGAAAATCCAATCGCGGCACCCGATACCAGGGGTTTGCCACGCAGCACGCAGGCACGATTGACCGCATGTCGCGTGGCGAAGTTGTCCGATGCGTCGATCACCAGGTCAACCGCCGCCACCGCATTGTGCAGGGCGCTGCCGGCCAGGGACTCGCGAATGGGCCGCACCTCGATTTCAGGGTTGATGGCTAGCACGCTGCGCGCGAGCGAGTCGGCCTTGTTCTCGCCGATTGCCGCGGTGGCATGGCCGATCTGGCGCTGCAGGTTGGTGAGATCCACCGTGTCGCCGTCCGCCAGCAGCACGCGCCCGACGCCGGCCGCGCCCAGGTAGAGCGCCACCGGACACCCCAGCCCGCCGGCGCCGATGATCAGCACCGAGGCATCGGCAATGCGTGACTGCCCAGCCACGCCAACGTCCGGCAACAGGATATGACGGCTGTAGCGCAACAGCAGCTTGTCGTTCAATTCCATGTTCAGGGAAATGGCCGGGCGCTATTTATAGCCGCGCCACTCTTCCGGAGTATCGTCACGGTCGCCGTGCAAATGGCGCTCATAGACTTTCATGAAAGCCTGCTGGGACTTGATGTCCGGTTCGTCGGCCGCGACATTGCGACGCTGCACGCTTTCGCTAAAATAGGCCAGCGTGCGCCTGAGTTTGCAGAGCAGGCTGTTGTCGAGATGGAACCCCTGACTCGCCAGCGCAGTTTCCAGACCTTCCAGGGTGTATTCACAGATGTGGTACCGCACCAGCAGACGGCTGCCGTCCGGCCCGACCGTCACCACAAGCCCATCCAATCCCTCGAGCAAAATCAGCGCGCGTTCCGCCTGGCCCGCCGGCAGGGCATGGAAAACGATTTCACGGCTTTTTTCGAGGTCACATGGGCGCATGACACACCAGTCAAACAGAGTTTGCCTCAGTATAGCGCTGCCGTTAGTGCTGTGGCTGCTTGACAGCCACAGCACATTCGATCAACGACCCTGCAGAATCTGCAAGCCTTTCAGCAGGTTCAGCGCCTGATTCATCTGGAAATCGTTCTTCGAGACGATTTCGCCCGGCTCCAGCGTCACCGGTTTTTTATCCGCGCCATCCCTGCCCGGCTTGTCCGCCGGCGGCACCTTGATGACGTCGCCCGGCTTGCCCGCCGGCGCGGACTCCTCGCCCGCAGGATTGACCAGGTGCTTGACGAGATCGGCCTCACGGATACCAAAACCATTCTCCGATTCCGGCATCGCCGGGTCTTCCACCACGATGTCCGGCTCGATGCCCTTGGCCTGGATGGAGCGCCCGTTCGGCGTGTAGTAGCGCGCGGTGGTGAGTTTGATCGCCGTGCCATTGCCGATCGGCAGGATGGTCTGCACCGAGCCCTTGCCGAAGGTGCGGGTACCCATGACGACCGCGCGCTTGTGATCCTGCAGTGCACCCGCCACGATTTCGGACGCCGAGGCTGAGCCGCTGTTGACCAGCACCACCATCGGCACGCTCTTCACACCCTCCGGCAGGTTTTTCAGGTAATCGACCTGCATCGGACGTAAATAATGTTCACGGCTGGCGGTCAGCCGCATCTTGGCGTCTTCAGTGCGGCCTTCGGTATACACCACCAGGCTGTCGGGTTTGACGAACGCTGCGGTCACCGCGACGGCGCCATTCAACAGGCCGCCCGGATCGTTGCGCAGATCCAGAATCAGGCCCTTGAGCGGCGCCTTGTTGTCCTTGTAAAGCTTGCTCAACGCCTCGGCCAACAGATCGCCGGTATGTTCCTGAAACTGCGTCACGCGCACGTAACCATAGCCGGGATCGACCAGTGTGGACTTGACGCTGCGAATCTTGATGACCGCGCGGGTCAAGGTCAGCACAATGGGTTTGTCCACGCCCTTGCGTGCGATGGTGAGCTTGATGCTCGACCCCGGCTTGCCGCGCATCCGCTTCACAGCATCGTTCAGCGCCATGCCCTTCACCGGCGTATCGTCGAGCTTGATGATCAGATCGCCAGGCTTGACCCCGGCCTTGAAGGCAGGCGTGTCCTCGATTGGCGAGACGACCTTGACGAAGCCGTCTTCCATGCCCACTTCAATGCCAAGGCCGCCGAACTCGCCCTGGGTGCCGACCTGCAGGTCCTTGAACCCTTCGGCATCCAGATAGGCTGAGTGCGGATCCAGCCCGGTCAGCATGCCGGTGATCGCCTCGGTGATGAGCTTCTTGTCATCGACCGGCTCGACGTAATCGTTCTTGATGCGGGCAAACACATCGGTAAAGGCGCGCAGTTCCTCAACCGGCAGCGCCGTCTCGGCCTCCTTGTCGGCGATCGCCGACAGGTTGACCGTCAAGGCCGCGCCGGCTAGCAAGCCGGCCAGACCGACGAGTATGAATTTCGCCTTTTGTATCATCTCACTTCACCCACAGGAGGGGATTAACAGGACGGCTTTGATGCCGCATTTCAAAATACAAACCGGTGTCGGGCTGACCGCCACTGTTGCCGACCGTGGCGATGGCGTCACCGGGCTGAACCCGCTCGCCCACCTGCTTATACAGACTTTCATTATTGCTGTACAGGCTCATATACCCCTCGCCATGGTCGACAATGATGAGGTTGCCAAAGCCGCGCAGCCACTCGGCAAACACCACCTGACCGGCAGCGATCGCCTTCACCGACGCACCCTCTGCAGCACGAATGAACAGGCCTTTCCAGCTCACCCCGCCACCTTCTCTCTGAGCGCCGAAGCGGTTCATCAGTTCCCCGGCGACGGGCAGCCGCAGAGAACCTTTCAGCCCGGAAAAGGGCCGATCTGAGCGAAACGCCACCGGCGTTTCGGTATTCACCGCCACGGCGCGGCGCGGCTGGCCTCCCGCGTCTTTTTCCGCCGCCTGCTTATTTTTCGCTTGTTGTGCGGCAAGGGCACGTGCCGCCTCACGCGCCGCCTGCTGCGCCATCAAGCGGTTGAGGCGCTCCACCAGTTGCGTCAGGCTGCGTTCGTCGCGCTTCAGATTGGAAATTTCACGCCGCTGCTGCTGGATTTGCACCGACAGTTTTTGCAGCACCTGCTCGCGCGCGCGCTTGTCGGCCAGCAGTTTCTGCTGCTCGGCCTCGCGGGACACTTGCAACTGCGTCAACTCGGTCGACTTTTGTGCGGTTTGCTGTTGCAGCGCGGCCAGTTGCACCAGGTCGGCGCGCAGCGCCTCAATCATCGCATGCTGGGCACGCGACAGATGCGCCAGATAGCGCAGATCACGCGCGGTCTGGTTGGGGTCCGCGCCGTTGAGGATGAGTTTCAAGGCATCGCCCTGCCCGCGCTGGTAAGCCGCCTTGAACGCCTGGGCGAGATGGACCTGCTGCTCGCGGATGCGTGCCGCGGTCGCGTCAGCCTGCTGCGTCAACGTCTGCAAATCAGTCTGGGCACGCTGGCGTTCGCCGTCCAGCTGGCGCAACTGGCGCACCGCGCTGCTGATGGCACGCTCGGACTGGCGCAGCTCGTCGGCCGCTTCCTGACGGTGCACCTGCGTGTCGCGAAACGCCTGTTGCAGGGTTTGCAGGCGCTGCTTGAGGGTCTCGAGTTCGGATTGCTTGCGATCGGCCTGGTTGGCGCTGGCGCACAGCGGCCAGGTTAATGCCAGCAGGACGAGAAAGGGTTTGAAGTTCACCCTGATGAGCTTACCCGAACTGCACCGGGCTTACTCAAATTGCACCAGGGCTTCGCCGGTCATTTCGGGGGGAGGCGGCAAGCCCATCATTTTCAGCAGGGTCGGGCTGATGTCTTCGAGCGCCCCGGTTTCGGCCAGCGTGGCATGGCGCCGCCCGACGTAAATCAGTGGCACCAGATTCAGGGTGTGCGCGGTGTGCGCCTGCCCGGTTTCGGCGTCGCGCATCAGTTCGGCGTTGCCATGGTCGGCCGTCACCAGCACTTCACCGCCGCGCGCCAGCTGGGCTTCCACCACCCGGCCGAGGCAGGTGTCGACGGTTTCGATCGCCTTGATGGCCGCCTGCAGGTCGCCAGTGTGTCCCACCATGTCGGGGTTGGCGTAGTTGCAGATGATGACTTCGTATTGTTTGCTGTTGATCGCCGCGAGCAGTTTTTCGGTCACCTCGAAGGCGCTCATTTCGGGCTTCATGTCGTAGGTTGCGACATCGGGCGACGGCACCAGCACGCGGTCTTCGCCGGGGAAAGAGACTTCCTCTCCGCCGTTGAAAAAGAAGGTGACGTGCGGATATTTCTCGGTCTCGGCGATGCGCAACTGGCGCAAGCCAAGTTTGGCGATGTATTCGCCGAGACCGTTCTTGATGCGCTCGGGCGGAAATGCCACCGACACATGGAAATCGTCGCTGTAGCCGGTCAGCGTGCAGTAGGTGGCCAGGCGCGGGGTAACTTCACGTTCGAATTCGCCAAAGTCGGACTCGATGAACGGCCGCGACAGCTGACGCGCGCGGTCGGAGCGGAAGTTGAGGAAGATCACCGAATCGCCGTCCTCCATTTTCACCGGCTTGCCGCCCGGCGGCAGGATCGCCGTGGCCTTGACAAACTCGTCGCTCTCGCCGCGCGCGTAGGCGGCCTCCAGCCCGGCCTGCGGATTGTCTGCCAAGAACTCGGCGCGCCCCTGGGTCAACAGGTCGTAGGCCGCTTTGACCCGCTGCCAGCGGCGATCGCGGTCCATCGCGTAGTAGCGGCCGATCATCGACGCGATGTGACCGACGCCGGTTTGCTTTATCTTGTCGGTCAGGCGGCGCAAATAGACTTCGGCACTTTTCGGCGGCGTGTCGCGGCCATCCAGAAACACATGCAGACACACTTTGTTGAGGCCCTCGCGCGCCGCCAGATCAAGCAGGGCGTGGAAGTGCAATTCGTGGCTGTGCACCCCGCCGTCCGACAACAGGCCCAGCACGTGCAGCGTCTTGCCGTTGTCGCGCGCCAGATGCACCGCATTCAGCAGGGCCGGGTTGCTGTAGAAAAAGCCGGACTCGATGGCGCGGTCGATGCGGGTGAATTCCTGGTACACCACCCGCCCCGCGCCGATATTCAGGTGCCCCACCTCGGAGTTGCCCATTTGCCCCTTGGGCAGGCCCACCTCGGATTCCGATGCATGGATGAGCGTGTGCGGATTGTGCTTCCACAGCCGGTCCCAGTTGGGCTTGTTGGCCTGGGCGATTGCATTGTCGGCGCGCTCCGCGCGGCAACCAAAACCGTCGAGGATGATGAGGAGAACCGGCAAGGTCTTCATGAAAAATATTTATATAACCTGACTCACTTTTGTGGAATCATTTTAATATATGCGTGATTTCTAATCTATACGCAACGTGCAATGTTGCTTCAAAAAGGCCGTCGCGGCTTGCGTTTCCACCCGCAAACTGACCGCTTCATGGTACTACACGAACATGACCGAACATGACCGAGGTATTGAATATGGCAGCTGATTGGGACGAAGTGGATCTCATGGACAAGGACGAGCACATCGAGCAGGCCTCACGTGCGATGAAGGCCATGTCGCATCCGCTGCGCCTGAAAATTCTCTGCGTGCTGGGCGACAAGGAAATCAGCGTGCAGGAAATCGTCGACCACGTCGGCACGTCGCAAAGCAACATTTCGCAGCACCTCGCCATCCTGCGCGACAAGGGCGTGCTGCGCACCCGCAAGGTCGCCAACCGTGTGTTCTACCGCGTCGGCGACATCCGTACGCTCAAGCTGCTGGGCATGATGCGCGACGTGTTCTGCGGCTTTACCAAGTAACGACCCATCGGCAGCGCCAGGCCCGGCCACGCGCAGGCGTGACGGGCCTTTGTTTATGGTGCATACGACTCTACACGCGCTTTAGCGCGTAGTAGATCGGTCCCCTTGTGGGGCATACGACGCACCACGCGCTTCAGCGCACTGTAGGTCGGCGTCCCCTTGTGGGGCATACTTGAAAAAACAAAATGCTGCGCCACTGCAATTCGCGCCACAAACCCTATCCAAGCGCTTGAATTAAATAATTAATTAGAATACTCTAATGAACGCTTTCCCGGAGGTGCCTCTGTGCTGAATCCCGCCCGCTTGCTGGCCTGCATCATCCTTGTCGCCCCTCCCGCATGGGCGGCGCTGCCTTTCGCCGTGGCCCCAGTGAAATACCAGATGGCCGACACCGGCTACTCCACCGAAGCCACGGTCGAGGCCGTCAAGCAATCCACCCTCGCAGCGCAAGTGTCGGGGCGCGTGTCGGCGGTCAATTTCGACGCGGGCGATTACGTCAAGGCGGGTTCGGTCATCGTTCGGCTCTCCGCGCAGGAACTGTCGTCCGCCGTGGCGGGCAGCCAGGCGCAGGTGGCGCAGGCCAATGCCCTGCTGGCCAATGCCCGCGCCAACTACCAGCGCCAGCAACAACTGTTTCAGCAGAAGTTCATCAGCCAGGCCGCACTCGACCGCGCCACGGCCGAGTTCCGTGCCGCCGAGGCGGCTGCGCGCGCGGCGCGCGCCGGCGTCGGCCAGACCGCCGCCGTAAGCAGCTACACCGTGATCACCGCACCGTATTCCGGGGTGGTCGCCGCCCGCCACGTGGAAGTAGGGGAAACCGTCGCGGCCGGTACCCCGCTGATGACCGGATTTGACCCCAGGGATATGCGGGTAGTTGCCAACATCCCGCAATACAAGCTGGCCGAAATCAAGACAGCGCCGCGCGTTGCGGTCGAGATCCCCTCGCTCAACAAATGGATCGACGCCACCGGCATCACCGTGCTGCCGTCGGCGGATGTGGCCACCCACACCGTGAAGGTGCGGATCAATCTGCCGACCAATCTGGAAGGCGTCATCCCAGGCATGTTCGCGCGCGCCCATTTCTCGGTGGGCAGCGCGCGCAAGCTCACCATCCCGTCGAGCGCGGTGGTGCGCCGCTCCGAAATCACTGCGGTGTATGTGGTGAACAAGGACAGGGTGAGCCTGCGGCAGATCCGTCTGGGCACGCCCAATGGACGCGGCCAGGTGGAAGCGCTGGCCGGCCTGAGCCCGGGTGACGTCATTGCGCTCGAACCGGTCAAGGCGGGAATCTACGCCAAAAGCACCGCCAATCAGCCCGCCAAATCCAAATAAACGGGAACGATCATGGGATTCTCCGGACGCATCGCCCGTTTCTTTCTCACGTCCCAGCTCACCCCGCTGATCGCGCTGATTGCTGCCCTGCTGGGACTGTTCGCCATTCTGGTCACGCCGCGCGAGGAAGAGCCGCAGATCAACGTGACCATGGCCAACGTGTTCATCCCCTTCCCCGGCGCCTCGGCGAAGGACGTGGAAGCGCTGGTGGCCACCCCGGCCGAACAGGTGCTGTCGCAGATCGCCGGTATCGAGCACATCTATTCCGTCTCCAAGCCCGGCATGGCGGTGCTGACCGTGCAATACCTGGTGGGGCAGGATCGCACGCAGGCGCTGGTTCGGTTGTACGACACCATCCAGGCCAACCGCGACTGGGTCTCGCCCGAGCTCGGCGTCGGCGAACCCATCATCAAGCCGCTCGGTATCGACGACGTCCCCATCGTCACCGTCACTCTGTGGACGCGTGACGAAACGCGAGGCGGGTTCGAGCTGGAGCAGGTGGCGCACGCTGCCGAAATCGAGCTGAAACGCATTGTCGGCACGCGCGAGGTCAGCACCATCGGCGGCCCCGGCCGCGCGGTGCGCGTGCTGATGGATCCGGACCGCATGGCGGCGTTCGGCATATCGGCGCAGGATATCCGCGACGCGCTGCAGGTGTCCAACGCGGCGCAGCCGACCGGCACGCTGGTGTCGAACAACCAGGAAATCCTGGTGCAGACCGGCACTTTCCTCACCGGCGCCGACGACGTCAAACAACTGGTGGTCGGCGTTGCGAACGGCCGTCCGGTCTACATGAGCGACATCGCCAGCGTCGTCGCCGGGCCCGACCAGCCGGCACGCTACGTCTGGCACGGCCCCGGCGCGGGCGGCGGGCACAAGGCCGACCAGGGACAAACCTACCCGGCGGTCACCCTGGCCATCTCCAAAAAAGCGGGTGAAAACGCGGTCGACGTCGCCGAGAAGGTGATCGAGCGGGTGAACTCGCTGCAGGGCAGCGTGCTGCCCGAGGGGGTCGAGGTCAGCGTCACCCGCAACTATGGCGCCACCGCCGACGACAAGGCGAAGAAGCTGATCCAGAAGCTGATCTTCGCCACCGCCTCGGTGGTGCTGCTGGTGTTGTTTGCCATCGGCCGCCGCGAGGCGCTGATCGTCGGCGCGGCGGTGCTGCTGACGCTGGCCGCCACCCTGTTTGCCTCGTGGGCGTGGGGCTTCACGCTGAACCGGGTCTCGTTGTTCGCGCTGATATTCTCGATCGGCATCCTGGTCGACGACGCCATCGTGGTGGTGGAAAACATCCACCGCCGCATGGGGCTCGACCACGACGGCCTCGAGGCCATCATTCCGCGTGCGGTCGACGAAGTCGGTGGCCCAACCATCCTCGCCACCTTCACCGTGATCGCCGCGCTGCTGCCGATGGCCTTCGTCTCCGGCCTAATGGGGCCTTACATGAGCCCGATCCCGATCAATGCCTCCATCGGCATGCTGATTTCGCTGGCGATCGCCTTCATCGTCACGCCCTGGCTGGCGCTGAAGCTGATCAAGCAGGCGGCGCACGGCGCCCACGAAGCGAGCGACAACAAACTCACCACCTTCTTCCGCACCCGGCTGACGCCCTTCCTGCGCGGCATTGAAGGCCGGGGGGCGCGCCGCATGCTGTGGCTGGGCATCGGCCTCGCCATCCTCATTTCGGTCGCGCTGCCGGTGATGCAGCTGGTCATCCTGAAAATGCTGCCGTTCGACAACAAGTCGGAATTCCAGATCATTGTCGACCTGCCGGTTGGCACACCGCTGGAAAAAACCGCCCAAGTACTGAACGAAATGGGCACAGCGGTCGCGCAGGTGCCGGAAGTCACCGACTATCAGGCCTATGCCGGCACCGCGGCGCCGATCAACTTCAATGGCCTGGTGCGGCAGTATTACCTGCGCTCCGGTCCCGAGGTTGGTGACCTGCAGGTGAACCTGGTCGACAAGCACGCGCGCGACCGCAAAAGCCATGAGATTGCGCAGGCGATCCGGCCCGCAGTCGAGGCGATCGCCAAAAAACACGGCGCCGACGTCAAGGTCGTCGAAGTGCCGCCCGGCCCACCGGTGATGTCGCCGATCGTTGCCGAAATCTACGGC
>DATMWS010000104.1:0-3140 GCA_035562135.1 Thiobacillus sp.
CCCTGCGTGATGGTGAGCCGCGGCGTGCCTTGCATGGGGCCGGTGACGCGGGCGGGCTGCGGCGCACTGTGCCCGAGCCTGGGGCGGGATTGCTACGGCTGTTACGGGCCGGCGGAAAATGCCAATACCGATGCGCTGGCGGCGCAATTCCGCAGCCTGGGGTTGACGCCGAAAGCCATCGTGCACCGCTTCCAGTCGATCAACAGTCAGGCGCCTGTGTTTCTGGCGGCCGCCGACAAGATCAGGATACGCAGCGATGAGTGAACAGAAACGAACCGTGGCGATTCATGTTCCGGTGCTGACGCGGGTGGAAGGCGAGGGCGCGCTCGACTTGCGCATCGAGGACGGCCGGATCGCCGAACTGCGCCTGCGCATCTTCGAGCCGCCGCGTTTCTTCGAGAAGTTTCTGGAAGGGCATCACTACACCGAAATTCCCGACATGGTGGCGCGCATCTGCGGCATCTGCCCGGTGGCGTATCAGGTCACCGCGGCGCAGGCGCTGGAAAGGCTGTTCGGCGTCGAACTCGATCCGTGGGCGCGCGACATGCGCCGGGTGTTTTATTGCGGCGAATGGATCCAGAGCCACAGCCTGCACATCCACCTGCTGGCTGCGCCGGATTTTTTCGGCTGCAACAGCGTCATCGAGCTGGCGCGCATTGCGCCGGACGAAGTGCGCCGCGGGCTGCGGATCCAGGCGCTGGGCAACGAGCTGATGGACCTGTTCGGCGCCCGCTCGGTGCATCCGGTGGGCATCCGCATCGGCGGGTTTCATGATTCGCCTTCGCTGTCCCGCATCAAGGACATCCGGGAAAAACTGCGTGCCGCCTTGCCGGAGGCCGAAGCATTGATTCGCTGGGCAGCCGACATTGCGGTGCCGCAGGACGACCAAGCCTTCGTCTCCGTCGCCATGCAGCATCCGGCCGATTACGCCATCGAGCGCGGCGACATCGGCGCCAGCGACGGGCTGCACATCGGGGCCGAGGCCTTTGACGCCCACTTCGCTGAGCGTCATGAACCGCACTCCGCCGCGCTGTTCAGCAGCTACCACCAGCAGCCCTATCTGGTCGGGCCGCTGGCGCGTCTGAACCTCAACCATGCGCGTCTGCCCGAGCGGGTCAAAACGCTGCTGGCCGAAAGCGGCCTCGCGCTGCCCAGCCGCAACCTGTTTCACAGTATGGTGGCGCGTGCGGTGGAAATTCTGCTCGCCCTGCACGAGGCGCTGCGCCTGCTCGACGCATATCGGGTGCCGGATTCGCCCTGGGTGCCGGTCACCCCGCGCGCCGGGGTGGCCACCGGCTGCACCGAGGCGCCGCGCGGTCTGCTGTGGCATCGCTATGAAATGGACGATGACGGCTGCGTGGTCAACGCACGCATCGTGCCGCCGACCAGCCAGAACCAGGGCCGCATTGAGGAAGACCTGCGGCTGTCGCTGCTGAGCTTCGGGCTGGATCATCCAGACGACGCGTTGCGGCTGCACTGCGAAAAGGTCATCCGCAACTACGATCCCTGCATTTCCTGCGCCACTCATTTTCTGCGGATGAATGTCGAGCGGACATGAGTGGGGTGCGCATCCTCGGCATCGGCTCGCCATCGGGCGACGACCAGGCTGGCTGGCTGACCGTCGATGTTCTGCTGGCCAGCGGCGCGCACTCGGGCGGTGAGGTGGTCATCGAAAAGCTGGACCGACCCGGCGCCAGCCTGATCCCCTTACTTGAAAATGCTTCCTGGGTCATTCTGGTCGACGCCATGCAGAGCAACGGCCAGGCCGGCCGGATCCGGCATTTCGATCAGCAGGACTGGCCCGGCTATTGTCACGGGCTGTCTAGCCACGGCTTCGGCGTGCTTGATGCGCTGTCGCTGGCGCAGGCACTGGGCAGCCTGCCGCCCCGGCTGGATTTGTACGGGATTGAAATCGGCTCGGTGAATTCGGATGAAAAACCAAGGGAGAATATTCAGGCCGCTGCGCGTCAACTGGCCAGCCTCATCGCTGACGAACTCAGGGGAAAAAACCCCCTTGTAGGGGCGGCGCCCTCGCCGCGATAACCGACGCCAATCGCGGCGAGGGCGCCGCTCCTACAAGCCCCAATGGTGAATCCGCTTAAAGGTCTTCGCGCCGCAGCATGAACACGAACTGGTCGCCGCTGGCGGTATCGAGCCAGATGAAGGGCAGGGTGGGGTAGGCGGCTTCGAGGACGTCGCGGTTGTGGCCGATTTCCACCACCAGCAGGCCGCCGGGGTTGAGGTGGGATTTGGCCTTGGCGAGAATCTGCCGTGTGGCGTCCAGGCCGTCCTCGCCCGAGCCCAGCGCCAGCGCCGGTTCCGCCTGATATTCCGGCGGCAGGGCGGCCACCGATTCGGCATTCACATACGGCGGGTTGCTGAGGATGACGTCGTAGGTGCGGCCATCCAGCGCCGCGAACAAATCCGATTCAGCGAGTTCGATCCGGTCCTGCAGGGCGTAATCGACGACGTTCTTCGCAGCGACTTCCAGCGCATCGGCCGATAAATCCACCGCATCAACTTCGGCATTCGGGAAAGCCAGCGCCGCCAGGATGGCGAGGCAGCCGGAGCCGGTGCACAGGTCCAGCGCGCGCGTCACCTCATCCGGGCTTTCGACCCACGGTGCCAACTGCTCGTGCAGCAGTTCGGCGATGAAGGAGCGCGGCACGATCACGCGCTCGTCGACATAGAAGCGGTGTTCGCCCAGCCAGGCCTCGTGGGTCAGATAGGCGGCCGGCAGGCGCTCTTTGACGCGCCGCTCGATCACCGCCTGCACCTCCTCTGATTCGCCATGCGTCAGGCTGGCGTCGAGGAAGGGCTCCAGCCGGTCGAGCGGCAGATGCAGGGTGTGCAGGATCAGATACGCCGCCTCGTCGAACGCGTTGTCCGAGCCGTGGCCGAAAAACAGCTTGGCCTCGTTGAAGCGCGACACCGCAAAGCGCAGCCAGTCGCGCACGGTGATGAGGGATTCGGTGTCGTCGAAATGTTTCATATTATTAAAATGGTTCTTCCTCAATTTCACTGTGAATTTTCCCACGATGCCTGAGAATTCTGTTTCTTAAATTCGCTGCTGTCATCATGAAAGACACCGTCCTGTACGAACATCTTCTTGGACTGAAATCGCCCTGGTCGGTGAAGTC
>DATMWS010000105.1:0-15146 GCA_035562135.1 Thiobacillus sp.
GTGGCACGTAACGCGGGAGCGGCGGCGGCCACCGAGACGCCGCAGTTGGATTGCCGGATCAGGCGCACGGCGTCGCCAAACTGACGTGCGACCTCGGCAGTGGCATCGGTCGATCCGTCATCCACCACGATGATTTCGTGCGCCGGCCAGCTTTGCGCGCGCACGGATTCGATTGCACGTGCCAGCGTCGCTGCAGAGTTGAATGCGGGAATGATGACCGAGAAGCACGGCGTCATGCGCGGCCTCCCAGCAAAGCCAGCGGCAACGCCAGGCCGCTCAGACGGGACAGGCGGCGAAAGCGCGGGATGTCGTCCAGCCGCGCACGCCAGGTCGCGAGCCGCGGCTTGAGCCGGGTTTCGATCCAGGCCGGGTCGCGGCCCTGTATCGCACGCGCGAGTTCGAGCGGGGCAGCAAAGCGCAAATCGGGACAGGCTGCCAGCGCGGCGAACAGGCCGGTTTCGAGGGCGGCCAGGCTGGCGTCCAGCGCCTGCAGGAAATTAAAGCGATGGGTTTCGACCAGGCTGGCACGCCCCTCCCGGGTGCGCGCCAGCAGGCCGTCCACCAGGCGCTGCGGGGCATGGCCCAGCGCCGGCTCGAAATACACGTCGCGTACCAGATAGGTCTGCCCCGCCGGTGAACGCTCACCCGTTAGCATCGTTACATCCACGCAGCCCGGTTGACCTGCTGCGTTGCGGCAGGTGGCGCGGCGGCCGGGGGTGACGATGACCTCGACCCCGGCCTGCGCCCAGGTGGCTTCGACAGCATCGTTCCAGACAAAGGTGGTGGGGACGGCCACCTGCGGCGCGCTGCCAAAAATGGCTTGATAGCCGGCAGCCTCGGCAGCGGCGGCTTGCTGGATCGCTTCGGGCGCCAACGCGTGCGACGGCAGGCTGGACGCATCGACCCAGCGGCTTTGCAGGGGCGGGGGGAGGCCCTCGGTCGCGGCGGGTTCGGATGCGGTGAGCCAGTCGCGCACGGTGGCATTGTCCCGTGCTGCGGCCATCACCGCGGACGGCCAGTAGTGGCACTGGCCATGCAGTTGCGGGGCGAAAACGTCGGCCCGAATGCCGGACTGGATGGCTGCGCGCACTGCGTCGAAGCGGGGATCGGCCAGGGTCAGCGCGTGGTATTCGGTACAGTTGGACGCGGCGATGCGCGCGCCGTCGGGGACTTCCAGCACCACGCCCAGGGTCATGATCGCCGGGCGGCCGCCACGATCGCGCACGCGCTGCAGCAGCGCTGCCAGACGCGCCAGCGCGTCGGCCTGAGCCAGCGGGCCGGCGCCCCAGTCGTCGCTTTCGATAATGAGCACGGGGCAACGCAGCACCGGCTCGCGCCAGCGCGCGGCAAGCGGGCCGGCAAATGCCAGCAGCACGCCCGCCCACAACACCAGCACCATCGCAAGAGCAAGCGCCAACACGGTCATCAATATCCCATCCGCGCGGCCACGTTTTCCACCTGCGGCAGCACGCGTTCGACTTTTTCCCGGTTGCGGCCGTCCTTCCATTTATCCAGGCGGATTTCGGAGAAGGCGTTGTAGGGGATATCGAGCACCTCGGCGCAATGCGCCTGCAGACGTGCGTCGAAGGCCAGATCGCAGCCTTCGAACACGTGCCGGAAGGTGGCGACCGGGTCGCGCAGAAAGTCTTCGTAAAACACCTCGACCCATTGCCCGGCGGGCACATTGGCTTTGGCATCAAGGATGGCCTGGTTGATGGCGGCATATTGAAACGCCGCGACGTCCTCGACCGGCGCGTCCACATAATTGCGCCAGCCGTCGGCGAGAAAGAAACACCACTGATGCAGTTGCCCGTTTTCCACCGCCACCGTCGCCGGCAGGTCGCTCGACCAGGTGGCAAATTCGTCGGGTTTGCGCCAGCCTTCGATCAGCGAATTGAGGTTGTCGCCCGGGCTGCGTTTGATGAAGACGAACACCGCATCGGGAAACAGCTCGCGAAGATAGGACACACACAGACCATTCTGGTTGTTCTTGTCGACCCAGCGATGTCGGCCGGTCCATCTGTAAAAATAACGGCTGACGGTATCGCGATCCGACTGGCTGGCATCACGCGCATCCAGCGCATGGGTGTCCCAGTGCTTATCGGCCAGCGGATGCAGGTTGGTCCAGTAATCGTGGGTTTCGCGTTGCAGGCTGCCGATTTTGCGCGACTCGGACAAGGTTTTGTAGACCAGCGTGGTGCCCGCGCGCGAACAGCCGACCACGATAATCGGGCGCTGCGCAGGTTGATGCGTAAGCGCCCAGCGCGCGCTGCGCACGCCACGTTGAATGCGCCGCGCGTGGTAGGCAAGCGTTTTGCTTGCTTTAATCAGGAATTCACTCAACTGGCTTGGCTTTCTGACAATATAGCGATGGTTAGCGGGCTCAATAATCCTGAAACGGCAATTCATTCACCACAAAGACACAGAGATATCATCAATGAGTTGCGTTTTTTGCCGACCCCACCCAACGAGTTTGCGCCCGCAAAGTCTCATTTGTTGTTTTCTTCTGAATTCTTTGTGTCTCTGTGGTTCAACTGCTTTTTGTAGGCTAAACAGGATTCGTGCCAAACCTGCAAGCCCGTTAATATCAAGTTTTAATTATCCCGCATCACTCTGACACAACACACCATGGATGGCATTTTTGGCTGGCTGGGCGACCACGGCACGCATCAGGACTTGATCAAACACATGGGGCGCGTGGCCTGCCTGTCTCCGGAAGGCCTGCTGCACCAGCATAGCAGCCAGATGCTTGGGGTGGCGGGCTGCTCACGCTTCGGCAAGGCCGAGATTCACGTTGAAAACGGGCTGGCTGCCGCGCTGCATGGACGGCCCCGGTTTCTGGATGATGGCCTGGCCTTCATCGCCCGCGACCAGAATCCCGCCGTGGCGGTGGCGCATGGCTGGGTGCGTTTTGGCGAAAAGCTGCCGACCCTGATGCACGGCAACTTCGCCTTCGCCGTGCTCGAACCGTTGAAGAAACAAGCCTTTCTGGCGCTCGACCGCGTCGGTGCCGAGCACCTGTGCTATGCGCATCGCGGCGGCCGCCTGGTATTCGGCAGCAGCGCACAAAGCGTGGCCGCCCACCCCGCCGTGGGACGTGTCATCGATCCGCAGGCGATCTACGACTACCTCTACTTCCACACCATTCCCGCGCCACGCAGCCTGTATCAGGGCGTGCATAAACTGCTGCCGGGGCAATACGCCACCCTGAAAAACGGCCAGGTCAACACCGGGTTTTACTGGCATGCGGATTACACCCCGGTCGAAGCCGGCTTCGAGACCCAGCGCGATCATTTCCGCAGCGTGCTGGATCAGGCTGTACGCGATGCCGATGCGCCCGCCACTGCGGCGTTTCTTTCCGGCGGCACGGACAGCTCGACCCTGGTCGGCGCCCTCACTGCCGCGCGCGGCGCGCCAGTCGACACCTTTTCCATCGGTTTCGACGCCGCCGGGTTCGACGAGATGGAATACGCGCGCTGTGCTGCCGAGCGCTACGGCAGCCAGCGTCACGAGTATTACCTGAAGCCCGCCGATATCGTGACCGCGATCCCTGTCATCGCGCGCGAATACGACGAGCCGTTCGGCAACGATTCGGCCGTGCCGACCTATTTCTGCGCCCAGGCTGCGCGCGAAGCGGGGTTCGAGCGCATGCTGGCCGGCGACGGCGGCGACGAAATATTCGGTGGCAATGCACGCTACGCCAAGCAGCGACTGTTCGAGGCCTACGCCCACCTGCCCGCCCTGCTGCGGCACGGGCTGGTTGAACCGGTTGCTCACCTGCCAGTCCTGTCCGACCATTTTCCGCTCGCCAAACTGAAAAGCTACGTCGCCCAGGCCAAGGTTGGGCTGCCGTTAAGGCTAGAGTCCTATAATTTCCTGCACCGCACCCCGCTCGACCAGATTTTTTCAGCGGACTTCATCCATGCCGTCGATCCTTCGACAGCGGACGCTGCGCTCACCGAAGTGTATGAGCGCACCGCGTCGGACCATTACATCAACCGCATGATGCATCTGGACCTGAAGTTCACCCTGGCCGACAACGATCTGCGCAAGGTGGGCACCATGACCGAAGCCGCGGGCATCGAAGTGCATTACCCGCTGCTCGACGACTGCATGGTGGCGTTTGCCAACCATCTGCCGGTGGATTACAAGGTGCGCGGGCAAAAGCTGCGCTGGTTCTTCAAGGAGGCGCTCACCGACCTGCTGCCGGAAAAAATCATCAACAAGACCAAGCATGGCTTCGGACTGCCGTTCGGCGTGTGGAGCAACCAGTACGCGCCGCTCGGCGACATCGTCGGCGACAGCCTGTCGGACTTCAAGCAGCGAGGCTGGATCCAGCCGGCGTATCTCGACCACATGCTGGCGATGCAGCGCGGCCCGCACGCCAACTACTACGGGGTGATGATCTGGGTGGTGATGATGCTGGAGCAGTGGTTACAAGCAAACGAGCACTAAAGTGTGCACCTGAGTAGCCCACTCAGAAGTCAAAGTAGATGAACTTCTGGCTGCTGCCGCCAAAGAAAATCACTGCCAGCACGATCCCGGCATACGCTGTGCCGCGTAGCGTGAAATGCAGTTGCCCCCAGCGTTGCAAGCCATGCCTCAGGCCGCGTTCAATTCCGGGCTCCAGCAGGGTCAGCAACAGACTCCCCCATACCAGTGCCTGCACATAACTGCGCACTGTGGGTGCTTCGGTCGCACTGCCTAAACCCAACATCGCTACAGACATGATCCAGGCATCATGAAATGTCGGCGCCCGGAAGAACACCCAGGTAATCCACACCAACGCAAGCGTCACTGGCCACCCCAGCCAGGACAAGGCACGCGAGGCGAATGAACCGTCCAGCACCCCCAGCCGCGCGTAGATATCCAGTAACAGGCGATGCAGAACCAGATAGGCGCCATGCAAAAAGCCCCAGAACACGAAGGTCCAGGCCGCGCCGTGCCACAGCCCGCCCAACAGCATCGTGGTCATTAAATTGGCCAGATTGCGTGCCATCCCCCGGCGGTTACCCCCCAGCGAGATGTAGAGGTAGTCTCGCAACCAGCGCGACAGGGTAATGTGCCAGCGCTGCCAGAATTCACGCACGCTGCGGCTGGTGTAGGGATAGAGAAAGTTGCGTGGCAACACCACGCCCAGCATCAGCGCAAGCCCAATCGCCATTTCGCTGTAGCCGGAAAAATCAAAATAGATTTGCAGCGCAAACACGGTGGCTGCGAGCCAGGCCGTATAAAAATCGAGTGCCTCTGGACGGCTGAACAACTCATCTGCCAATGGCGCGAGGTTGTCGGCAAACAGCACCTTTTTGATGAGCCCCGCCATGAAAATGAGCGCGCCCAGCTTGATATCCTTGGCTTTCAGCGGTTGCAGGTTTTCCAGCTGTTCGACCAGCTCGGATGCACGCAGGATGGGGCCGGCAATCATGTGCGGGAAAAAAGTCACATACAGCCACCAGGCGCGAAACGAAATGCGGTGCGTCCATTCGCCGCGATAGACGTCGATCATCACCGACAGCATGTGGAAGGTATAAAAACTGATGCCCAGCGGCAATGCCCAGTCCATCCAGCCCGGTGGTGCGCCAATGAGCGGCATATCCAGCCAGACGCCAAGACCCAACAGACTTTCCAGCACCATCCCCAGATATTTGACGATTCCCAGAAAACCCAGGTTCAGTACCAGCCCAAGCACCAACAGCCGTTTGCTGCGGGTAGCAGACAAGCCGGAATAAATCAGATAGTTGAGACTGACCGACAAGCCCAGCAGAATGAGGTAAACCGGCTTCCACGAGGCATAAAAAATCAGGCTGCCAACCAGAATAACGGCGGCACGCTCACGGTAATTGCGCGCGCCCGCATAGAACAGCAGCAGCACGGCAAAGAACAGCAGGAAACTCGGGGAGCTGAAAACCATGATTTATTGCACCCCCAGCGCCACCAGCTGACGGCCCAATTCCTCGCTGTAGCGTTGTGCGCCCAGCTTATTCAGATGGCCCGCATTGACGAATTCCGAAGACACATAGCCTGTGGGCGCGGACAGCACGATCACGCCGCGCTGTCGCAGACGCGCCAGCAACGCGCGATAGGGGGTGGCAGCGGGGCCAGGGTCAAAAAAGGCCGATGGACGGTCGCGCAGCGGGGGGACGGTTACAAACACGCGAACGCCCCGGGTTTGCAGGACATCGATCGCATGCCACAAAAAAGACTCGACCCCAGGCGCGGGGGGTTGCTGGGCCGCATTTTCCTGACGCGCGATCTGGGCCTGGTTCTGCGCCGCGCCGAATCCGGCACGATAGCCAAGGTGGGCCGCCGCCGCCCCCCCTACTGGATCGACCTGCCGTGAACTGGCTTCGATGAAGCGGAGCACCTTGTCCGGTTCACGCAGTTGTCGAAGGTTTGCACTGTATGACCACAGACGCAGGTAGCTGCCCAGCCAGTCCAGATAGCGACCCGACTCCCACAGTGCGGCCCGGTCTGCCAGAAAACCCACGTATCCAAGCGAATTGTCTTCCTGCAGTGCACTTTCATCCAGACCCAGCACCACGGTGTGGATGCCCTGAATACCCAGCAATCCTTGCGCATTCAGGCGCTCCACAATGCCATGATAGATCAGCAAGTTGGCTCCGGGCAGGCCCAGATTGAAGCTGTATGCAGCGGGTCGGCCAAGGGCATGGCTGAGGGCGCGCGGGTCAATACCATTATCCGTTCGGCTATTCCCCATGAAGAGCACGCGCGGAGGGTGCTTTTCAACATGATGCAGCTTATCCATTGCCCGCCCAACAGCGAAGACGGATCGATAGCGATCCATGATGGATTCACTGTGGAGCGCCAACTCGACACATAGAATGATGAGTGCGGCAAACCAAAACGACCTCCCCAGGCCTGGCGGTATTTTCAATCGAAAAAACATGGGCACACTCGTTACTGTCAGCGCATCTTTTCTTGTAGTGTCAGTCCGCGCGTTAACTCAGTTGAATTGACGGGAAGGCTGGGTCTTGCTGGCAAAGATTCCGTCAGTTTTGGGCTGTTTTTCCAGCACTCCTGAAAATTTGGCCGCCAATATCAGCATGATCATCAGATGGTAGGTCAAATCGAAATAAGCGAGACCGAGAAACGCGCCCCCCGCTCCATAGCCGACCAGGCTGACCTGGATCATCGCAGCAAGGTCCGCTGCCCATTTACGGTCAGGATCTTTTTTGCACACACGTATGATTTGATTGGCGCGCATCCAGGTGAACAACGCAAGCAGTACGAAAATTCCGAAACCGATAAAGCCGTGTTCACCCATTACCTCAAAGTAGATGCTGTGAACATCATGGACATTCAATGGATCTGGCGCATATTGCCGAAATGTAGGCGGCCTGAACGTTTCAAATCCGCCGCCGGTGATTCGATCTTTCGCCACATTGAACGCGGTATGCCAAGCATTAATCCGGCCTTGTGCTGACTGGTCTTGCTGGTAGGTCTCGATGGTGCTCATCCGGTCGTACCATTCTTGCGGCATGACCGCAGCCATGATTACGACCGCAATCACCATGTAGATGCCGGTGACGAACTTATGGCGGCTTTTGAACCACAGGAACAGGCCCATCGCAGCCATCGCCAACAGCCCGCCGCGTGACTGGCTGCCGATGGCGGCAACACCTGACAACACCATCGCTGACGCCAGTCCCCAACGCACCCACTGCTTGGTCGCCTGCAGATGCAGGTAGCGGATAAGGGGGATCAGCATCGCCAGCACCAGCGCCATTTCATTGTTGCCGCCGAAAAAAGTTCCGGCTGGCCCCTGAACCCTGAACTGGCCACCGTGGATGATGGTGAAAATGCCGCCCTTGACCCCGTAATAACCCAATGACAAGGCAATGATCCAGATCATCCAGTGGAGATGCTGGCGTTCCTTGATGATCATGGCGGTGAGAAACACCATGAGCTGGATTTTCCAGACCTTGTTCCACTGGAGCCACGCCAGATCGGGGTAGAACGAAAAAATTGTGGTGATGAGCATCCAGCCGACAAAAACCAGCAGCAGGATGGTTTCGCGCGTCCAGACCATTTCCTTCTTCTCTTTCGAGAAAACGAAGGCGGTGATGGTGACGATGGCGCAGATGAAAGCGAACGGGAAATCGTAAGCGAAGCCCCAGGCCTGCCGGTGCGGGTTCATGTAGCCTAGCCAGCACCACAGCATGATGCCGATCCAGGGCCGCTTGAAAATGAAGGGAAGAACACCGAAGACAATAGCGGTGACCAGTATGTCTCTCATGCGTTTCGCTCCGGTACTGATTCACTCGTAAACCAGCGGACTCTTCTAGGTAAAGCCATACCCGCCAGCATGCCGGCAGCCAATTGCGCAGCCAGCGCCTGTTCGTGACTCAGACCACGATCCTTGACCTGGTACAGCCGACCCTTGCCAGGCTGCGCCAAGCCGAGTCGTTCGCCCTGGGCAAGCCGGGCAACGGCTTCGGCGTAGACCTCGGCACTATCCTGCACCGCGCGCCAGAACAGCTCCAGCTCGCCGTCGCCCTCGCGCACTTCGGGGCTGATGTGGGCAATCAGGCGGCCGGTGTCGATGCCGGCATCGATGTAATGCAGGGTGCAGCCGATTTTATCCGGCTCGCCGTTAACCAGCGCCCAGAAGGTGCAATCGGCGCCGCGATACTCGGGCGACAGCCCGCCATGGAGGTTGATGATGCCGAGACGGCCTTCCTGCAGCAGCTCTCCGCGGATCAGCGAAGTGCCGAACACGCAGATCAGGTCGGGCTTGAGTTCGCGCGCCAGTTTAACCACCTCGGGGTGATTGATATGCGGAACTTCGCGCACCAGCTCGGGATGGTCGAGCCGGGGCTCGCCATGCGGAAAGAAGAATTTCGCCTCGGGGTTGCCGCTATAGCGGCGGCGGTCGCGCAGCCAGCGCCAGGCCTTGCGGAAAAGATTGTCGGGGCGCAGCTTTTTCAGGGTTTTTTTCAGGCTCCACTCGCCGCCGGTTTCCTGCACGATGGCCAGCGCTTCGCCCGCACGGCACAGGGCGTTGGCGACATGCAGGTGGCGGGCGCTGCGCCCACACAGGATCATCAGCTTCAGCCGGCTCATCGCGGCAGCCCTTTTGCCGCGGCCGGAACGGGGGGCACGGCCACATTGGCCATGTCCATGATCAATGCATCGGCGAAGAATTTGGCTGCCCAGTTGGGGAATTCGAAGCGCGAATACGCACCCCAGATCGGCGCCGATCCGGGAATGGCGCCGCGCACGATGGCGTCGTCTTCCTCCAGCCGCTGGGTGCGCTTGACGTAGGCGATCGCGCGCCAGGCAGCATCGCGGAAGTTTTTATCTCCGGTGATCTGCGCCAGCCGCAGCCAGCACAGTGCCATTTGCGCGACGCCGGTGACGCAGGCGTAGCTTGCCGTCGGCGTCCAGCCGTCGTCATAGGTTCCGGCGAGCCAGCCATCGCTGCGCTGTTTGGCCATCAGGCCACGGGCTGCGGTTTCGGCTGCATGGAGATAGCGTTCCTCGCCCAGCAGCACCGCCACTTCGATGAAGCCCCGGATGGCATAGGCGATGGTGTGCGTGAACGGGTGCCTGCCCGGGAGAAAGGCATTGGTTGCAAACCATCCGCTGGGGGTCTGTTGGCCGAGTGCCCAGTCGAGGTTGCGCCGCGCTGCCGTCAGGAAACCGGCTTCGTTCGCCACCACGCCGATGGCTGCCAGCGCCCAGATGGCGCGTGTGTTATAGACATGCGGCACGCCGTTGTGCTCGTGCTTGCGGTAGCAGCCGTCCTCATCCTGCTGCGCGACCAGCCAGTGGCCGGCCCGTACCCCCGCTTCGAGACAGTCCTGCCGATGCAGCGACGTGTAGCCCGCCACCAGGCCATGCATGATCTGACCCTGGTTGAAGATCACCGGGTGGCTGCCCGCCTCGCCAAAATGCCCGGGAAATGCGCCGTCGGCGGTTTGCAGCGAGCGCTCCCAGTCGATCATTTTTTGGGCGCGCTCGATCAGTTCCGGGCGGTCGAGGTATTCCGCAGCGGCGATGAAGGTCTCGATGATGTAGCCGGTGGTCTCGGGATAGCTGGGCAGCCAGCCGTCCTCGAAGCTCCAGCCGGCGGCGACTCCGCCCGCATCGGGCTTGTGTTTGCGCACATCCTGCGCGCGGCACAGCCAGTCAATGGCGCCGCGCAAATGGGTGCGGTGGTCCTGTTCGGGCTGCCGGGCGGTCCCTGCCATGTCCTGCATTACAAGGCGCAGATGGCGCCCTTGCCAGGGCTTGTATCGCAGGGGAAGTTGTAACAATGAGGAGGGTTTCATAATCCGGTTCAAATCAATTCCAGTTCACGCCGCAGCCTGCTTCAGGGCTTCGGCAAGCGGCACGTGGCTCACCACATAGCGATGCTTGCCGGAAGCCTCGGGCGGGATATCGTCCAGCATGCGCAGGTCCACCTGCAGCGCATCACCCAGGCGGGCGCGCAGCCCGGCCACCACGGCACCGCGCGCGGCCTCGTTCCAGTCGGCATCCGGCACGATCTGCACTTCCATGCGGTCGAGCGCATGCTGGATGCACTTGAACTGGGCAATTCCCGGCACGGCGCGCAATACATAAATCACCGCCAGCGCATGCATGACACGGCCATCGGCGGCGACGACAAAATCGGTCTGGCGCCCCGTCACCTCGGCGATGACATGCAGGCCCTGCCCGCCGGCGGCCAGCTCGCTGGACAGCCGAAGCACATCGCCGGTTCGATAGCGGATAAAGGGCTGGGCCTCTGAAGTCAGGCCGGTAATCACAGCCTCGCCCGTCTCGCCCGGGGCCACCGGCTGTCCGGCCTCATCCAGCACCTCGATGATATGGCTTTCGCTCATCAGCAGCATCTGCCAGCCCGGCGCCTCATGCGCGGTGAAACCGATATCGCGGCTGCCAAATTCGTTCGCCACCGGCGCGCCGAATATCCGTGCGATGAGTTCGCGCTGGTGCGGGTAAAGCGGCTCGCCGGTCGTGCACACCACGCACAGCTTCGGCAAATGCAGCGTGCGTTGCCGCGCCTCGGCATGGGCTGCCAGCAAAGCGACGCTCGATGCGTATCCATACAGGCATCTGGGCTGCCACGCCAGCAAGGCGTCAAGATAATCATCCATGCGCTCGGGCGACATGGCGAAGGCGTTCAGCACCAGCTGGTTCACCAGCCGGTCGCGCAGGGTCTTGATGCGGTCGGTCTTGTTGAGTTCCACCGGCGCGCCCCACAGATAGGCCTCGCGCTCGCCCGGCTCCACCCCCCACCAGCGCCGCGCGCGCATGCGTCCGGCCGCGTCCGAGGCCTGGCGGGTGCGGCCAAAGTAAAAAATCAGCGGCTCGCCGCTGGAACCGCCGGTGGTGTATTGGAACACCCCGCCGGGTACGCCACGCCACACCAACTGCTCGACGTGGTCCCGGGCGTCGCGCTTGTTCATCGTCGGCAGACGGGCGAGGTCAGCCAGCGTCGCGCGGCCCGCGCTGACCGCGTCATCCAGCGACGCTGCGCGCAGACGCTCGGCATGCCAGGGGCTGTGCGCCAGCGCACTGGCCAGCAGCCGATTCAGGCGCTGCGTCTGATAGGCCTCGACGCCCTCGCGCGACAGCCATTGCGTGCGTTCGAGTTCGGCGAGCATGGCAAAGGTGGGGCGCTGCATCGCCGCTTCCTGTGCGCGGTAAACGCTGCGGGCAAACCAGGCCGGAACGCTCATGCCTGCTCCTGGCGGGGCAGCGCCCGGAAACGGGCCAGCAGTTCGTCGCATAGCGCAACCACCGCAGGGGCGATATCCGGCGGACTGCGGTGCTTCACCGAACGCGCATGGATGCGCCCGGCAATCGCAGTATTGAAACCAGGCAAGCCGAGAAAATCGTACACGGCAGCAACTTCACGCATGGGGTGCTTCACCAACTCTTCGTAAAACACCACACGCACACGCGGATCGGCGGCCAGCTGCTGCTCGAAGAACAGCGCATTGCGATAAAACCACATCATGGCCGCACCCTCGGCCTCGCTGGCGTCAGGACGGTACATGGCAGCGAGCAATTCACGGGTGGCGGGCGACATGCCGCGTCCGCGCCAGTCATTTGCATCGCCCTGCGCCAGCCGGTGCCATTGCGGCATGAAGTTGCCAAAGGACTTGATCGCCGAATTGACGCTGTCGCGCCAGTCGCGCACGACCCACAGGATTTTCGCTGGGCTGAAGGTATCCATCAAGGGCTTGATGCGATCGAGCTCGCACAGCGCCTTGATCACGAACACCGGTGCCGGACTCGCCTGCGCAAGCTGCTGGATCACGGCCAGATCACGCATTTCGTAACGCTCGAAGGCGCGCCGGTCGGTTTCGTGGAACACCTGGGTATCCGCACTGGCATCCAGCACGTCCATCAGCAGATTGGTGCCGGAGCGCTGCATTCCGGCGACGAACACATGCTGGGCGACAGGTCGTGGCAGCAAGCGCTGGCGCAAGGCTTTGCCCTGCCGCCAGATCGCATGGCGAATCCTCGTCAGAAAACTGCGTGCATCGTGGCCGGTGGCGGGCTTGGCGGCGCTCATCTTTGGGCTGCTGCCGGAGCAGACTGTTCCGGATTGGAGGAGTTAGCGAGCAAGGGGGCGAACGCACGCAGCAGTTGCACCACGCGCTTGTCCCACTGGTTGGCCCGGGCGTACTCGAGGATCGCGCTGCGGTCCCAGTTTTTTTTGAGTGCGGCGTCCAGCGCCTGCTGCAGGGCAGCCGCATCGCCGAACGGCACGAGGCTGCCGAGTTCATCGCGGCACACCACTTCGGCGTTGCCGCCGACGTCGGTGGTCACCACCGGCAGGCCGCAGGCCATGGCTTCGAGAAACACGTTGGCCCAGCCTTCGTTGCGGGTGGCGAGCACAAAGACGTCGGATGCGGACAGCGCCCATTTGAGTTCGTCGGGTGGCAGCGTGCCGAGAAAATGCACGCGATCCCCTAATCCCAGCCGCGCCACTTCGGCAGTGAGTTGGGCGCGGTTGTCGCCTTCTGGGCTGGCGCCGCCGACGATGACGTAATGCAGCTTAGGGTGATTCTTGATCAGCGCCGGCATCACGTCGATGACGCGGTGCATGCCTTTGCGCTCGACCAGCGCGCCGACCGAGGCCAGCACGCGCGCGTTATCCGGCAGGCCATATCGGTTTCGCGCAGCGGTGCGATCGACCGGATAAAAGCACGCCGTATCGACGCCGTTGCCAACGACTTCGGTTTTTTCCGCAGTGGTGCCGAGTTCGATCGCCAGCCGACGCAGTGAATCGGAGACGGAGAACACCCGGGCGGCTGCTTCAAGGGTGCGCGACAGACGCGGGCGCAGCGCGGGATTTTTGCTGTGCGGCACTTCGGTGCCGCGCAGGGTGATGGTCACTGGCAGGCCCAGCCAGCGCCCCAGCCGGGTCGCGGCTTCGCCGTCGGGGTAGGTGAAGTGGGCGTCGATCAGTTGCGCGCCCTGCCGTTTCAGCCGCCGCAACAACCAGAAACTCGCCAGCGCCATCGACCAGCCGTCGAACTGGCGCAAGAGACCGGGCACCGACAGGAAACGCGGGTGATAGACGCGGATGCCTTGCTGGATTTCCAGCGCCGGCGCTTGCGGGCGGTAGCCTGGGCGCAGCAGGCGGATCAGCGACTGCCCGGGGAACCACGGCTGCGGCGAGACGACGGCAAGCGGCCGATGCTGGGCAACGCGGAACATACGTTCGCGGATGAACAGCCCGGCACCGGGGCGCGCCGCGCTGGGGAAGAGCGCGCTGAACACGACCAGGTCGATGCGGTTCGATTCGGCAGTGCGACGCTCAGCCAAGCGCGGCCTCCATCCCGGGTTTGACGAGGCTGCCGTACACGCCGCGGTAGCGCGCCACGCTGGCGACCCAGTTGCGCTCGGTTTCGACGAAGTGGCGACCGTTTTTCTTCATGCTGTCCCAGCCCTGCTCATATTTCAGCAGCGCCACCACCTTGCTGGCGAGATCGCCCACATTGCCCGCATGGAACAGCACGCCGGTCTTGCCGTCCTGGATCAGCTCCTTGTGGCCACCGACATCGGACGCCACCATCAGCCGTCCCTGCGCCATGGCTTCCAGCGGCTTCAGCGGGGTGACCAGCTCGGTCAGCCGCATCGGGTGGCGCGCATATACCAGCACGTCGATCAGGTCGTAATAGCGGTTCACCTCGCTGTGCGGAACGCGCCCGGTGAATACCACGCGGTCTTTCAAATCCAGCGCCATCACCTGCTGCTTCAAGGCCGTATCCTGCGGTCCGCCGCCGACCAGCAGCACCTTGACGTCGGGCACCTGCTTCAGGATCGCCGGCAGCGCGGCGATCAAGAGATCCAGTCCTTCGTAGGCGTAGAACGAACCGATGAAGCCGAGCACGCGGCTGTTGCCCAGGCCAAGCTTGAGTTTCAGTTCGGCGTCGGGCTTGCCGCCGACGGCGAATTGGTCGACGTCGACCGCATTGGGGATGACGGTGATCTTGCCCGGCGGGATGCCGCGCGCGACGAGATCGTTGCGCAGGCCTTCGCAAATGACGGTGACAGCATCGGCGTTTTTCACTGCCCAGGTTTCCAGCGCGCGGGTGAGCTTGTAGCGCAGGCTGCCTTCTTTGGTGCTGCCGTGGTCGACTGCGGCGTCCTCCCAGAAGGCGCGGATTTCATACACGACAGGGATGCCGAGCTTGCGGCCGACACGCATCGCCGGCACCGCATCGAGCACCGGCGAATGGGCGTGGATGACGTCGGGCTGCAGCTCCTTCGCCAAACCAAGCAGGCGCTTCTCGATCGCGCCCATCACCGCGAAGGGGTCGCCGCCTGGCAGCCTGGCAAGCAGGCCGGTCGGCTTGGGGGTGCGGTACCAATGCAGGCCGTCTGCGTCCTCTTCCATCACGCTGCAATTGATCTGCTTGGGGCCGGACAGGTGATAGGTGTCCCAGCCCATTTTCCGCTGGTTGCGCAGGATCGCCGCGCTGCGGAAGGTGTAGCCGGAGTGCAGCGGCAGGGTGTGGTCGAAGACGTGAAGGATTTTCATGGGGCGTCAGGCGAAAAAGGTCGCGCCTACAGGACGGGATTGTAGGAGGCCCGCCCTCGGGCCGATTGCGGACGGTCGTGCGATACGGGCAATCGCGGCGGGGGCGCCGCTCCCACAGGGG
>DATMWS010000106.1:0-28793 GCA_035562135.1 Thiobacillus sp.
CCGTCCGCATCCAGAGTCGCCGCAGCCTGCATCGGCAATGGCTGCCGGGTTTGCGCTACGGCCTGGAAAAACTCTATGTGCGCGCCCGCCACCGCTGGGCGGGCGATTGAGTGCCCGCGCTCAGGCCAGCCCCTTGCGCAATCTGAACCAATGTCCGCGCGGAAAACCGCGGAATGCCTTGTGCGAACGCAGCGTCAACTTTCTTTCGGGCAAACCCGGCTGGTACAGGCGCTCGGCCCAGTGCGCCGCCCAGGCGAAGGGGTTGTAGACGTTCAGCACGCGATTGCGGGCTTCCACCAGCGCGACCTCGCGCCGGGGATCGAGCGGCTGGCCCAGCAATTCGGCAATGCGCGCGGCAGCCGTGTCCACATCCAGATCGTTGATCGACAGCAGCGCTTCCGCAGGCAGGTAATCGCCCACGTTCGGGCAGCCGAGATAAACCGGGTAGGCCCAGCCGAGGTAGGCGTCGGCGAGTTTTTCGGTCCAGTAGTTGGGCTGCACGCTGTTTTCCAGTACCAGATGAAAACGGTAGGGCAGGATCGCGTCCATCTTGTCGTCTATGGGCTCGAAACCGCGCCCGAAATGCACTAGCCGGTCGCCCAAGCGCTGTTTCAGCCCTTCGAGCAGGGCCAGCCGCTGGCGCTGGCCTTCGGTTTTGCTGGCGTTGGAGCACACCACGGAGATGCGGTTTTGCTTGTCCGGGCAGACCAGCGCTGACAAATGATCGTAACCGTAGCGGTATTGGTTGCTGCAATGGTCGAGCCCGACATGCCAGTTGAGCCCGAGCGCACTCACGTGCAGATGCGGGTGGCGCGACTCCGCATGGCTATCGACCACATGGCCGAACTGTCGGTAGAAAGCCCGTGGATACAGTTTTTTGGACAGCGGTTCGCCGGCGATGAACAGGGTGTTTTGCGGCGCGGCGACGAAGCGGTCGTACGGACGCGCGTTGCCCAGCACCACGCTGAAATCCGCACGCCCCCCAGGCTCGGGGTTGAAGTCGAAACGGCAGCGCCCCCAGCGCAGGCTGCCGCCAGGCGTGAGCAGTTCCATGCCGTCGGGCGCGCAGTCCATATTGATCCGGACGAGGATCTTATCGCCCTCTCTCATCGGGCGGAGCGGGCCCGGCGCGCGTTCAAAACGGCAGCGCGAGACCGGGTGCGGCCTGGTGGATCACGCGGCGGAAATCGGCCTGGATTCTTCCCAACGCTTCGGAAGTGTCGGCTTCGAAACGCAGCACGATCACCGGCGTGGTGTTGGACGGGCGCGCCAGTCCGAAGCCGTCGGCGTATTCCACGCGCAGGCCGTCGAGCGTGATGATTTCCTTGGCGTCGGGAAAGTGCGCGGTTTTCTGCAGTCTGTCCATCAGGGTGTAGTGCTCGCCCTCGGCCATCTTGATGTTGAGCTCGGGCGTGTTCACCGAGTCGGGCAGGCCGTGCAGGGTGGCGTTGATGTCGGCCTGTTTGGACAGGTATTCCAGCAGGCGCGCGCCGGCATACAGCCCGTCGTCGAAGCCGAACCAGCGTTCCTTGAAGAACACGTGACCGGACATCTCGCCGGCCAAGAGCGCGCCGGTTTCCTTCATCTTCGCCTTGATGAAGCTGTGGCCGGTTTTCCACAACAGCGGACGGCCACCGCGTTCACGGATCCAGTTGAACAGGTTGCGCGTCGATTTGACGTCGAAAATTATTTCGGCGCCGGGGTTGCGGCTGAGCACGTCGTCGGCGAACAGCATCAGCTGGCGGTCGGGGAAGATGATGCTGCCGTCCTTGGTGACCACCCCGAGCCTGTCGCCGTCGCCGTCGAAGGCCAGGCCGATTTCGGCGTCGCTGGTTTTCAGTGCGGCGATCAGGTCCTGCAGGTTTTTCGGCTGCGAGGGGTCGGGGTGATGGTTGGGGAAGTTGCCGTCGACTTCGCAAAACAGCTCTTCCACCTGGCAACCCATGTCGCGATAGAGCTTGGGCGCAAACGCGCCGGGCACGCCGTTGCCGCAGTCGATGATGATCTTCATCGGACGCGCGAGCTTCACGTCCGAGACGATGCGCGTGAGGTATTCGCCGGCGATGTCGTGCTGGCGGTAGCCGCCGTCGCCGTGAACCAGATCATTGCTGACCAGCCGCTCGCGCAGTTTCTGGATGGCGTCGCCCGACAGGGTTTCGTCGCCGAGCACCATTTTCAGGCCGTTGTAGTCGGGCGGGTTGTGGCTGCCGGTGACCATCACCGCGCTGTTCGTGCCAAGCTGATGCGCCGCGAAATAGGTCATTGGGGTGGCCACCATGCCGAGGTCGACGACCCCGATGCCGGCCTTGCGGATGCCACGCGCGAGTGCGGCGGCCATATCGGGACCCGACAGGCGGCCGTCACGCCCGATGCAGATTTCGCTCTGGCCGCGCGCCACCGCTTCGGAACCGATGGCGTGGCCGATGGCCTCGACGATTTCCGGCGTGAAGGTCTTGCCGACGATGCCGCGGATGTCGTAGGCCTTGAAGATTTCCTTGGGGTATTCCACAACGCGCTCCCTGATTGGCAATGCGCTGATTCTACCCGGGCTGTGTGACGAAATGCTGCATCAGCCGCTGCGGCAGCCAGTCGAGGTTGCCGGGAAAGGGGCCGGACGGAAACGCCACATGGCCGCCGCCTGCAGGCTGCTCAAGCGTGACGGTGGACGAGACCTCATCCCGGGTAGGCAGCGCCCAGGCAGGCAGAAACGGATCGTTTCTGGCGTTGATGACGAGGGTGGGCACCGCGATGGATTTGAGCAAGGGCTTGGCAGAAACCTTGAACCAGTAGTCCTCGGCATCACGAAATCCATGCAGCAGCGCGGTGACCAGCGTGTCGAATTCGCGGAAGGTGGTGGCGGCTGCGATGGCATCCGCATCCAGCACCCCGGGGAAACGTGCGGCCTTGCGCAAGGCTTTGGCTTTCAGGGTGGCGAGAAAGCGTGCGGTGTAGACGCGGCGGTTGAAGCCCTGATCGAGCGCGTGGCCGGCCGCCGTCAGGTCGAGCGGCGCCGACACCCCTGCCGCACGTTCGACCAGCGCTTTCGCCGCCACGCCCTGTTCACCCAGCCATTTCAGCAGCGCGTTGCCGCCGAGCGAGACGCCGACGGCGTAAACCGGTGCATCGGCATGCTGTGATTTGACGTGGCGCAGCATGCGTTCGATATCTGTGCTGTCGCCGGCGAAGTAGGCGCGCGGCAGTCGGTTGTCCTCGCCCGAGCAGCCGCGAAAATGCGCCACCACGCCATGCCAGCCAAGCGCCCGGACATGGGCCATGAGGTCGCGCGCGTAGGAGCTGTCGGCGCTGCCTTCCAGGCCGTGAAACAGCACCACCACCGGGGCATACGACTCCACACGCACTTGAGTGCGTAGTGGATCGGAGTGTCCCTCAAGGGGGTATTGAAAAGAATCCTTTAGGGTGCCGGTTGTGCCATCGATCCAGTCGAAATCGAGGAAATCGCCGTCTGCCAGTTCCAGCCGTTCGCGCCGGTATGCGACCGGCGGAACGCGGATAAACAGATTGGCGTAGATGGTTTGCACATGCCCGCCGGGCAGCCAGGCGGGGGCGCGATAAGGCGGGTTTTCCAGGGGCGACATGGCGCCGAGTTTAGCAAAGGCGCAGCTTCGCGCCTGGCCTAAGGGCTCGTTAATGCAGCACCACAGGCGGGGTGCGTGTGGGCGGCGAGCCGCCGACCTGGAGCGGCGAGGCATGGTGCAGCACCATGCGCCAGCCGTCGGCTTCCCTGCGATACACATTGGTCGCCAGAATCGGTGGACGCGGTTCGGTTTCCTGGCCGATGACCAGGTACTCGCGCACGATGCGGATGACCTGGCCGGCTTCGCGCATTTCATGTGCGACTTCCACCTGCACGCGGAACTGCCCGGCAGCCTCGAACATGCTGCGCCAGCCTGCCGCCACGGCGGCACGACCATTCAGCGGCGCGGCCAATGGATGGATGCAGGCGATGCTGTCGTCGCTGGCCCAGGCCGCCATCATGGCATCGAGGTTGCGTGCCTCGAAGGCGGCATAGAAAGCGGCTTCGGCGGCTTCTGGGGTGGGGTAGGGCATGGTGTGAATCGGGATAGACAGGGGAAGGGTTTGCTGAACGGGGGTGCCATTGTACTAACCGCACAGCATGAGGCTGAATATTGCCCACGCCATCGCGTTCGGCAAGGGCTTGCCCTGTAGTTTCTGGCCGCCCTGCCGCTGGTCGACCGCCGCCAGGTCCGCACTGCTTTCCGCCCGCTTCATCGATCCCCCAATCCTGCGCACCTGCAACGCTGAACGCTCAAAACCGCTCATCCCCGCGTAGGTAGCGCCACTGTCCGGACGGCAGCTTCCCCAGCGGGACACGGCCGAGGCGGATGCGTTTCATCGACAGCACCTGCAGGCCGACGGCTTCGCACAGGTGCGCGATTTGCCCTATTGCGGCGCCCTTCAGCGCCACCCGCAGGCGGGTTTCGTTTTGCCAGCTGACCTTGATGGAGGGCGGGGTGCGGCCATTGAAGGGGATGCCCTGATTCAGCCGTGTGAGTCCGCGCGGGATGAGTTCACCCGCGACTTCGACGATGACCTCGTGTTCCAGGGTGGCGGCGTCTTCGGTCAGCTTGCGTGCCACGCGCCAGTCCTGGGTGAAGACGACCAGACCGCTGGCGTCGGTTTCCAGCGGCGTACATAAAGTGAGCTGGGCGAAATGCTTTTTCAGCGGGCGAATGCCGGAGTTGTCTTCGGCCCACAAGGTGATGGCGTTGAGCAGTTGCGACGCGGGCTTGTCACCTTGAATCGTGTGATAGCCGGGCGGTTTGTGCAGCAGCAGGGTGACGGGTTCGGCCTGGGTGAGGTCGGCCTTGGGGTCGATTTCGATGCGCTGGTCGGTGACGCGGAACTGCGGTTCCTCGACCACGACACCGTCCACCCGTACCCACCCGCCGGCGATGAGCTGCTCGGCTTCGCGGCGCGAGCAGGCGCGCAGTTCGGCGACGCGTTTGGCAAGGCGGATGGGGTCGGTCATGGCGGGCGGGTTTGTCTGAAGAGCGTGTGAGTTTACTGCGATGCCCGCGGCGCAAACAGCACAAAGCGCATGGCCGCTGTTTGAACGCGGTTGTTATTGCCCGTGCGGGCGCGGTATGCTTTTGGATACCTCAACCCGGAGACGCCCATGAAAACTGCACTTGCGCTGTCATTGTTGTTTTTCACCTCATCCGCTCTTGCCGCCGTGGTTGGCAAGGATGTCACGTACCAGGCCGGTGACGCCGCCATGAAAGGCTATTTGGCGTATGACGATGCTGTCAAAGGCAAGCGCGCCGGGGTGCTGGTGGTGCCCGAGTGGTGGGGGGCCAGTGATTATGCGAGAAAGCGTGCGCGCATGCTGGCGGAGGCCGGCTATGTGGCGCTGGTGGTCGACATGTACGGCAACGGCCAGGTTGCCGACAACCCGAAGGATGCCGGTGCGTTGGCAGGCAGCGTCAACAAGAATCCGCCGCTGGCCTACGCGCGCTTCGACGCTGCACGCAGCTTCCTCGACAAACAGCCCAACGTGAAGAAGGGTGAGATCGCCGCGCTGGGCTACTGCTTCGGCGGCGGCGTGGTGCTCAACATGGTGCGCGCCGGCATGCCGCTGAAGGCGGCGGTCAGTTACCACGGCGTGCTGGCGACCGACATGTCGGTCAAGCCAGGCGACATCAAGACGAAGCTGCGCGTCTTCCACGGCGAGGCCGACCCATATGTGCCGCCCGTGCAGGTCGAGGCGTTCAAGACCGAAATGGACAACGCCCGCGCCGATTACATGCTGGTGGCCTATCCCGGGGTGATGCACACCTTCACCAACCGCGAGGCCGACAGCTACGCTGCGCAGTTCGGTATGCCGCTCAAGTACGACAACGCGGCCGACACCGATTCGTGGACGCGGACGCTGGAATTCCTCAAGGCGACGCTGCAATAATGGCCGACGCCTGCGACCACGACTGTCACACCCCGCACGCCAGCGACAGCTTCGGCATTCCGCAGGTCGGCGCATTCGACCCGGTGGCGTTCGAGCGCGCGGTGAACGACATGCTGCGGGCCTGCGGGGTGGCGCCGGATTCGGTGCACACCGGGCGCACCGCGCTGCGGGTGCGCGAGTTGTGGCAGAAGCGCCTGCTCGGCGGCTATGCGATTGCCCCCGCCGAGGCGCTGGGCGAGGGCTTTGCCGACGAGCGCGACGACATGGTGGTGGTGCGCGGCATCGCCATCCACGGCGTGTGTCCGCATCATCTGGTGCCGTTTCGCGGGGTGGCGCACGTGGCCTACATCCCCGGCGGGCGCTTGCATGGTTTCGGCCGCATCGCGCGCATGGTCGATGCCATCGGCCACCGCTTCACCTATCAGGAATGGATGACGCGCGACATTGCCGAGGCGCTGGTGACGCACGGCCAGGCCAGGGGCGCGGCGTGCATCATCGAGGCCGAACAGTTGTGCCTGCTGCTGGGTGAAGACCGGCGCGGCGACGAGCGCGTGGTCACGCAGGCGTTCACCGGATACTTCAGGGACAGCGACCAAATGCGCAACGAGTTCTTGCGCGCGGTTTCGCATAGCGCCCTGAAATAGACCCTGCCGTGATGGCCCGACTATGCTGATTATTACGATCAATTGACCGCCATACGAGGAGAAACGATGTACGCACGAATCCTGGTTGCCATCGATGGAAGCCCCAATTCCGAACACGCGCTCAGGCATGCAGCCGGTCTTGCCAAGAAGCTGTCCGCCAGCCTGCGCATCCTCCATGTGGTCGATATCGGCCTGCTGCCGCTTGAACCGGAACTCAGCATCGATTTCGACGCCTTGTTCGCGGCGCGCCATGCCGCCGCCGAAAAGACCCTCGCCGCCGCGCGGGACAGCGTGCAGGCGTCCGGGCTCGAGGTCGAAGCCCGGCTGCTGGATACGGCGACGCCGACCCAGCATGTCGCTGCGGCGATTGCCGAGGCCGCGGCCAGCTGGCCTGCCGACCTGGTCGTGCTGGGAACGCATGGGCGCCGAGGGATAGATCGCTGGCTGCTCGGCAGCGTGGCCGAGGGCGTCGCGCGGCGCTCGTCGGTGCCGGTACTGCTCGTTCCCATGCCGGCCGCGTAGCGCACGGCCAGTTGCTTGTCCCGCCAAACGCTGCAGACGCAAGCGGATGCGCCCCCATGTTGTGGGCCATTTTTTGTACTTGACACATACCAACCGGTATGTATGATTAAGCCATGAATGCATCCGTCAAAACCCCAGATATCACCCGGCTTAAATTGCTGGAAGCCGCTTTCGCAGAAATTCACCGACACGGCTTTCAGGCGGCCTCGATTATGCAAATCCTCGCCGATACCGAACTCACCAAAGGCGCGCTGTATCACCACTTTCCCGACAAGAAGGCGCTTGGGCTGGCGGTGATCGAGGAAATGATCCGGCCCCGACTGGCCGCGATGATGTTCGACCCGCTGGCTGAAACCCAGCAGCCGCTGGCCGCCATGCAGGCCTTGCTTCGCGCCAAGGCGGCCGAGAACGCTCCCTGGGTGGTGGCCTTGGGCTGCCCGCTCAACAACCTGATGCAGGAAATGAGTCCGCTCGACGAAGTGTTTCGCCTCCGCCTGAACGGCCTGTTCCAGGACTGGGTGACGGTTGTGAAAGAGGCGCTCGCACGCGGAAAAAAATCCGGCGAGGTGAAGAAGGAAGTCGACGCGGCACAGACCGCATTTTTTATCGTATCCGCGCTCGAAGGCTGCATCGGCATGAGCAAGAACACCCAGTCCGTCGAGGCCTATCGCGGCTGTCTGAAACAGCTGGGCCTGTATCTGGATACGTTGAAACGCTAAGGGGACGTGATGAAACCGATCGAACAGGCTATTACCGGCGCGCAGTATGCAAGCCCTCACGCAGATAACACGCCCGAGTCGGCGCTGGAGCAGTTTTATGCGGCGTTCAATGGCCGCGACCTCGCACTCATGGCCGATAACTGGGCACAGACCGATGAGATCGCGCTCGACAATCCACTGGGTGGCATCCGGCGCGGCTGGGCGGAAATCTTTCCGCTGTATGAGCGTGTGTTTTCCGGCCCGGCCGTGGTGTATGTAGCGTTTTATGACTACACCCTGCACGTCGGGCAGGAACTGTTCTACGCCGTGGGTCGCGAGCGGGGACATTTCCGCAAGGGCGATACCGAGCTGGCGCTGGCCATCCGGACCAGCCGGATATTTAAAAAGCTTGAGGGTCGTTGGAAGCAAGTCCACCACCACGGCTCGATCGAGGATCCCGAACTGCTGGCACGTTACCAGTCAGCAGTGCTGGACAACCGGTAGCCTTTCCACAAGGCACTGGCATGAAATTCTATCCTGGAGCGGATCGATGGAAGACGAAGCACCTCGCCCACGCACGCTAATTCTGCCGCCCGCGCCCTATGCAGCCGCAGTGATTGGTGGCTGGTGGTTGGACAGGAATGTTTTGCCACTGAACTGGGACTGGGGTGCTGCGACCCATACGCTTGGCTGGCTGCTGGTGGGCGTCGGGCTTACGCTGTTTGCCTGGACGCTCATGACCTTCTCGCGCCATCGCACCACGGTCAATCCGTACAAGGCGGCCTCCAGCCTCTGCACCGGCGGGCCGTTCCGCTTCAGCCGCAACCCGATCTATCTCGGCGACTGGTTCATTCTGGTCGGGGTGTCGCTGCTGCTGAACACGGTCTGGCCGCTCGCGTTTGCACCCTTGATCTGGGTCATGCTCCGCTTCGGCGTGATCCGGCACGAAGAAGCGCACCTCGAAGCGAAGTTCGGCGACGTCTACCGGGACTATAAAGCGCGTGTCAGGCGTTGGGTGTAAATGCGATTTCAGGTTCGATCATCCAAAGGAGGCGGTATGGCAAATGTCATTGTGATCAATCCGTTCGAGGTGCCGAAAGGCAAGGAAGGACAGGCTTTGGCAATGTGGGACACGTTTGCCGAATATTTTCGCAGGCAGCCTGGCTATGTGTCATCCAAACTCCACCGGGCGATTAACCCCGATGCGCGGTTTCATCTGGTGACCGTCGCGGAATGGACATCGCCGGACCATTTTGTGGCTGCGCTGGAGAACCCGGAACTTCAAAATATGTTGGAAACCGCTACGGATCATTCTCCGAATTATCCGGGGCTTTATGAGGTGATACGAACCTGACAAGGTTATCAACCAGGCTGTGCAAAAACGACCGCTGTGGCGAACGTTAAATTTCAAACAAGGAGAGAATCATGAGCATTCTGCAAACCGTCACCCCTGAATCCGCAACCGGTGAAGTCGCCGAGATTTACGCGCAGATCAAAAACGCGTGGGGGCCTGTTCCCACCGCCATTCAGGCCTACAGTGCCAATCCTTTTTTGCTCAAGCATCAGTGGGAATACTACGGCAGCATCATGCAGCACCCCACGCTTTCCTTCCCGCTGACGGCGAGCATCCGCATGCTGGTTTCGCAAATCGGGCATTGCAGCTACTGCATCGACATGAATGGCGGGATGCTGATCAACATGGCCGGATGGACGCCCGAACAGGTCGCGGCCACGCGCGCCGATTTCAATGACAGTCCGTTAAGCGCAAAGGAAAAAACGCTGCTCGGCCTGGTGCTGAAGGCGACGCGCGATTCCCACAGCGTCAGCGCTACCGACCTGCAGGCCGCGCGCGATGCCGGCTGGTCGGACGGCGACATCCTCGACGCGGTGAACCACGGCGCGCGCATGGTGGCGGGCGACATCATCATCAACGCGTTCAAGGTCGAGCGCGATTTCTGAGGGGTGGGCCTATGAACATCTTCCGCGCCAGTCCCTCCGTCCGTCTGTTCTTTCTCGTCGTCAGCGCCAATATCTGGCTCGGCATCGCGCTCACCGGCTTCGGTGTGGCGCATTGGTGGCTGTATGTGCCGGCCGGCTTCCTGCTATTCGCCGCCGTCACCGGGTTCTGCCCCGGCATGATCCTGTCCCGCTGGCTGCTTCGGGAGACGTGAGACGGCTGGCCGGACTGCAGCGGCGGCTAGGTATGGCCGTAAACCATTCTACGGACTATGTTTTCGGGAACCATCCATGAACGTAACCCTGCACGATAAAACGCTGGAGGTCAGGCTTACCGCCGCCGCACAGAAAGCGCTTGCTCTGCGCGACCGGCCGCTGGTCGCCGAGATGGAGTTGCTGTTCTCCTGCCTGCTGCGCAAGCGGGTGCACTTCGGGGAGGCGGCGGAGCGGTCGACGCCGGTCAACGACCGCCTGGCGGTTCGGTTCCGGCCCATCATGACTCGCCATTGCAGTGTGTCGGAAACCGACGGTTCACCGCCGTCCGACGACTTTCCCATCGCCAACCCACGTCCTTTCGTGCCCAGCTGGCTGGCCATCGATTATCGCCGTGGGGAGTGGGTGGGGGACTTTGGTTACGCCAGCTAAAGCGGCAGCCCGCCGGAAGCGGCCTTAATCCAGGCCGAATAGTTCGCGGGCGTTGCGCGTGGTGGCCTGCGCCACGGCGCCGATGTCCAGCCCGCGCAGTTCGGCCAGGGTCTGCGCGATGCGCGGCAACTCGCCTGGCGCGTTGCGGCCACGACCGATCCACACCGGCGGGATGTCGGGGCTGTCGGTTTCCAGCACGATCGCGTCGAGCGGCAGGTCGACCGCCAGCCGCCGCAGGTTGTTGGCGCGCGGCCAGGTGAAGGCGCCGCCGAATCCGAGCTTGAAGCCCAGCTTGATGAATTCGTCCGCCTGTTGCGGGCTGCCGTTGAAGGCGTGGGCGATGCCGCCGCGCACCCGGATCTTGCGCAGGTGCTTCAGCAACTGATCGTTGGCGCGGCGGCAGTGCAGCAGCACGGGCAGGTCGTATTCCTGCGCGATCTTCAGCTGCTCGACATAGAAGAATTCCTGCGTTGCATAGTCAAGGTCGACAAACAGGTCGAGCCCGATTTCGCCCACCGCTACCGGACGTTGGGCCTCGATCTGCGCGCGCAGGTCGGTCAGGTGTTCGGGGCGATGCACGTCGATCAGCATCGGGTGCATCCCCCACGCCGGCAGGCAGCCCGGATAACGCTCGCAGGTGGCAGCCACCGCGGCGAAGTTGTCGCGGCTGACGGCGGGCACCACCAGGGTGTCGACCCCGCCGGCGATCGCCGCAGCGTAGACCGCATCGCGGTCGGAATCGAATTCTGCCGCGTCGAGATGGCAGTGGGTATCGATAAAAAACGGCGCCACAGGGGACGCCGTTTTCGTTGTGCCGGTCACTAGCTTAATCGTTGCTGGCAAAGCCCAGCAGATGCAGCAGGCTGGTGAACAGATTGAAGATCGACACGAACAGCGTGACCGTCGCCATGATGTAGTTGGTCTCGCCGCCGTGGATGATGTTGCTGGTCTCGTACAGGATGAGACCGGACATCAGCAGCACGAACATCGCCGACACCGCCAGCGACAGGCCGGGCATGTCGAAGAACATCGCGCCCAAACCGGCGAGGAAGGCGACCAGGATGCCGACCATGAGGAAGCCGCCCATGAAGCTAAAATCCTTGCGGGTGGTCATCACGTAGGCCGACAGGCCGAGGAAGATCGCGGCGGTGCCGCCCATCGCCATCATCACCACCTGGCCGCCGTTGGGCAGCGCGAGGTAGGCGTTGAGGATCGGGCCGAGCGTGTAGCCCATGAAGCCGGTGAGCGCAAACACGAAAGCGATGCCGAGGCCGCTGTCGCGGAACTTGGTGGTCAGGAACAGCAGGCCGAAGTAGCCGACCAGGGTGATGATGAGGCCGGGATGCGGCAGGTTCAGCGCCATCGAGGCGCCGGCGGTCAGCGCGGAAAAAGCCAGTGTCATCGACAGCAGCATGTAGGTGTTGCGGACGACCTTGTTGGTCGACAGCGCCGCAGACTGGCTGCGGCCTAGGGTGGTGACTTGCGGGTTCATGTGGTTTCCTCACGTGAATTGAAAACGGCAGTACCGATAGAGAGTGTTTTTGTCGGCACAGGTTCCCGGAATGCGCCGGGATCGGGTTCAAGCATACCGGGATGCGGCCAAGGTTTCCACCTGGCGGCCGCAGGGTTTTTATGTGAGACACCCTGAAGGACAGAAAAGGCAGCGCTGGCGTTCGGTCAGTCGTCCGTTGTTTTTCTGCGCATCAGCAGATCCATGAAGTCGCCCGGCACCGGGAAGACAATGGTGTTGGTTCGGTCGCCGGCGATGCCGGAGAGGGTCTGCAAATAGCGCAACTGCATGGCCTGGGGCTTGCGGGCAAGAATTTCGGCGGCGGCCAGCAGCTTTTCCGAGGCCTGCAGTTCGCCCTCGGCGTGGATCACCTTGGCGCGCCGTTCGCGCTCGGCCTCGGCCTGCTTGGCGATCGCGCGCACCATCGTCTCGTCAATGTCGACATGCTTGATTTCGACGTTGGAGACCTTGATCCCCCAGGCGTCGGTCTGCGTGTCCAGCAATTGCTGGATGTCCTGGTTCAGGCGTTCGCGCTCGGCCAGCATGTCGTCGAGTTCGTGCTTGCCCAGCACCGCGCGCAGCGTGGTCTGCGCCAGCTGGCTGGTGGCGTTCAGGTAGTCTTCCACCTGCAGGATCGACTTGGCCGGGTCGATGACGCGGAAATACACCACCGCGTTGACCTTCACCGAGACGTTGTCGCGCGAGATCACGTCCTGACTGGGCACGTCGAACACCACGGTGCGCAGGTCCACCCGCACCATCTGCTGGATGCCGGGAATGATGATCACCAGCCCCGGCCCCTTCACCTTCCAGAAGCGCCCGAGCATGAACACCACGCCGCGCTCGTATTCGCGCAGGATGCGCAGGCTCGAGGCCAGCAGCGCAACGATCAACAGCACGATGGTCAACCCGCCGAATTCAAACATGGTCATTCTCCTTTTCCGGTTCCACATCGAGTATCAGGTCATGCCGGGCGCGCACCCGCACCCGGCTGCCGCGCCTGAGCGGCACATTGCTGCGCACCCGCCACTGCTCGCTGTGGATGCGCGCCCAACCTTCGTGTTCCATATCTTCCAAAATTTCGCCAGGGGCGCCGATCATTTCCTCGGCGCCGGTGACCACCGGCCGCGCACGCGCCTTGATCGCCATGCCGGCGACAAAGAAGCTGAACAGCGCGCTCGCCACCGCCACCGGGACAATCAGCGCCCAGGGAATGCCGTAGCCGGGGAGGTCGGTGTCGATCAGCATCACCGAGCCGATGATGAAAGCGATGATGCCGCCCAGACCGAGCGCGCCGAAGCTGGGGATAAAGGCCTCGGAAATCATCAGGACAATGCCGAGGAACATCAGCGCCAGCCCGGCATAGCTGATCGGCATGACCTGCAGCGCAAACAGCCCGAGCAGCAGGCAGATGCCGCCGACCACGCCGGGGAACAGCATGCCGGGATTGGAGAATTCATAGATCAGCCCGTAGATGCCCAGCAGCATCAGGATATAGGCGATGCTGGGGTCGCCGATCACCGCCAGCAGGCGGCTGCGCCAGTCGGGCTCGACCCGCTCGATGGTGGCATTGGACGTGTCCAGGGTAATCGTTCGGCCGTCCATCCTGATGCTGCGGCCGTTGACCTGGCGCAGCAGGTCGTCGAGGTCGGTCGCCACCAGGTCGATCACCTTCAGCGCCAGCGCTTCGGCCGCCGGCAGGCTTACCGCTTCGCGCACTGCCCGCTCGGCCCACTCGGCGTTGCGGCCACGCAGTTCGGCGAGGCTGCGGATGTAGGCCGCGGCATCGTGCACCGCCTTGCGCGTCTTGGGGTCGCCCGGCGGGGTGTCGGCAGGCTTGGTCGCTTCAGGTTTGTCGCTGCCGCCGGGGGCCAGTTCGACCGGCGTCGCCGCGCCCAGATTGGTCGCCGGCGCCATCGCCGCGATGTGGCTGGCATACAGGATGTAGGTGCCGGCGCTGGCGGCGCGGGCGCCCTTGGGCGAGACGTAGGTGGCGACCGGAACCGGCGAGGCGAGGACGGCCTTGATGATGTCGCGCATTGAGGTGTCCAGACCGCCCGGCGTGTCCATCTCGATCACCACCAGATGCGCCTTGTCCTCGATCGCCTTGGTGAGGCCGCGCAGCAGGTAATCGGCGCTGGCCGGACTGATCGCCCCCTGCACCGTCAACACCCGCACCATCGTCGCGCTGGCGGGCGCGACCAGCCACAGAATAAGGCAAGCAAACAGGGTAAGGCGTGACAGGAAGCGAAGTGGGTAAGCCATCCACTTAATTTAGACCCTAAATCAGGCTGCGACTAATGGGGGTGAGCGAATTGCTAGCCTTTAGCTTGAGGGCATCAACACCCAACGTGCTTTCGGGTTGTGTGGCGCGGGCCTGTTTACCAGGCGGGTGCCGTGAATAGGCACTGATGTGGCCCGCAGTTAGCTTGGTATTCTTGAAATAGTTGGGAACCTCGGCTTAACCGCTGATGAAGAAGTGGTATTGCCTTAATATAAAGTTACATTTTGTCTCTCGCCGAGAGGCTCAGGGAATCCAAGACTATTTTGACTGATGCTCTACGCAAGAACGAGCTGATCCTGCAATTTGCGGGCGAGGGCATTTTTGGCCTGGACAACCAAGGCCGGATGACTTTCGTCAACCCTGCAGCCGAGCGGATGCTGGGCTACACCAAGGAGGATCTGGGCCAGGGCCTCGCCCATGACCTCATCCATCCCGGCCTGTGCGACAGCCGCCTATGCCCGGCCGAAGAATGTCCCCTCCTGGCACCATGCCGCGACGGCACGCTGCATCGCAATCATGACGCTGTGTTCTGGCAAAAGAACGGGTGCCCCCTCGACGTGCAGTACACCAGCGCCCCAATTTGGGAGGCCGGGCAGATAACCGGCGTAGTGGTGGTTTTCAGCGACAACACAGCGCGCAAACAGAACGAGGCCCGTTCCGCCAGATGGCAGCACATCTTCGAACACGTCGAATGGGGCGTGATTGTCTGCAACGTTGGGATAGAGCAAACCGAACTCATGAATCCTGCGTTCGCCCACATGCACGGTTACAGTCCGGAGGAGCTCGCCAGCCGGCCGATTACCGAAGTCATCTCGGAAGAGTGCCACGCAGATCTTTTGCATAATATTCGTCTGACCGACGAGATAGGCCACCACATCTGGGAATCGTGGCATGTGCACAAGGACGGCAGCCGCTTTCCGGTACAGATCGATGCCACTGCAGTGAAAGATGAGACTGGGCAGGTCCTCTATCGGGTTCTGAACGTGCAAGACATCACGGCATGCCGTCAGGCCGAAGACATCCTGCGCGTGAGCGAGGCTCGTCTCCGCGCCCAAACCCAGGGCATACAGGGAAGTTGGGTGGTGAATATTCCCAATGACACCCTGGATTTTTCGGCCGAAAACTATCGCATATTCGGCCTGCCTCTGGGTAGCCCCCTCAATTTCCAAATCATTCTTAAACGCATTCATCCCAGGGATCGCGCCTATGTGGTCGAGGCTTGGCGGTCCGCCATGAACGGTGAGCCCTATGGTCTGCAGCACCGAATCCTGGTCGATGGCGAGTTGAAGTGGGTGCGCGAACGTATCGAACTGGAATATGCTGCCGATGGCACCTTGCTGCGTGCCGTGGGGACCACCCAGGACATTACCGAGCCGCATGAGGACGAACTGCTGCGTTCGCGGCAAAACCTGCGTGAACTCGCTGCGCACCATGAAAAAATCCGGGAGGAGGAACGCACCCGCATTGCCCGGGAAATTCACGACGAACTCGGGCAATACCTCACTGCCCTGCGGATGGATACTGCCATGCTTAACATCCGCTTCGGCACCGGTAACCCTGAACTGGAGTCCCATGCCGCGGGGATGAAAAAAACCATCGATACCACCATTGGTGTAGTACGCAGCCTGGCGGCTTCATTGCGCCCCGCGGCGCTGGACATGGGCCTGGTTTCAGCAGCGGAATGGCTCCTCTCGGGATTTGAAGAACGCACCCAAATCCGTTGCCATCTGCATGCCCCCCAAGAATACCTGGATATGGATGAAGATCGCGGTACCGCCGCATTCCGCATCCTGCAGGAATCCCTCACCAACATCGTTCGCTACGCCAAGGCTGGCGAGGTGAACGTGCGTATTGAATTGGTCAATGACGTGCTGGAAATGGATATCAGCGACGATGGTGTCGGCTTCGACAAGGGAGAGGCGCGAAACCGCAAGACCTTCGGTTTGATGGGCATACGGGAGCGGGCGCTCCAGTTCGGCGGCGAATCCCGGATCGACTCCACGCCGGGTGCCGGGACAACCTTGCGTATCCGCATTCCACGTACAAGGGAGGTGCCTGATGATCCGCATTCTCATCGGCGATGACCACGCCATCGTCCGCCAGGGACTGCGCCAGGTATTGGCCCTGATTCCGGAACTGGAACTGGTCGGCGAGGCGAAGAACGGCTGGGAAGTTATCGAGCTCGTCCGTACCTGTAACCCCAATCTGCTGCTGCTGGACATGAACATGCCTGGCCCAAGTGGGGTGGAACTCATCAAACGGGTGCGCGAGGAGGCCCCGCGACTGCCCATATTGGTGCTCTCCATGCATGGTGAGAGCCTAATCGCCGGACGTGCCATCAAGGCCGGCGCTGCCGGCTACCTCACCAAGGACAGTGAACCGGAAACCCTGATTGCCGCCATCCGTCAGGTGGCCAGTGGGGCTCACTATATCGAGCCGGCCGTCGCTGCCCGTCTGTTGTTCGATACCTCGCCCACAGAAACAGCCGCGCCCCATCTCACATTATCCGATCGTGAATACCAGGTCTTCCTGATGCTCGTCAAAGGGCGAGGCGTCAACGAAATCGCCGAAGAACTTCATCTTTCCGCCAAAACCATCAGCACCCACAAATTTCGTCTCATGCAAAAACTCGGCGTGGACAATCTCAGTGACCTGGTGCGCCATGCACTGAAGCACGGACTGCAATGAAGCACGGACTGGCAGGCGCCTGCTGAGACGGGCTCCACAGTGCGCTGCACTGGCCGCGAAGTGCGGCCGGATAGGAATATTCCTACATGAAATTCATACTCGACTGATACGTTCTAGAAGTATCCACTGATACGCCAATCCGGATCAACGCGTCACTATTTGCTCACAACCTGTTTGTGGAGGGCGAAGCCGGTGAAATTGCTGATCGTGGATGATTCCTCGGCCATTTATGGTCGTCTGTTGAAGATGCTGGGGGGGGTAGAGCATCTCACTGCCCTTTCCATTGCGCGTTCCCTGCGCGAGGCGGTGGAGAAAAGCCGCTTGTTGCGCCCGGATGCGGCCGTACTGGATGTGCGTCTGCCTGACGGCAACGGCCTGGATGCCCTGTCTTCGATCAAAAAAGATTCACCCAACACCCGTGTGTACATGTTCACCAATCAGGTCGAGTACCGGGACCGGGCCAAACGCGCCGGAGCCGATGGCTTTTTTGACAAATCCATGGAATTCGAAGCCCTTGTTGAGCAATTGCTGAACGTGGACGCCTATTTCAGGCCTGGAGACTGGCAATGAACATGGCCAAGGCAAATGATCGCCGTGTCGCAGGATGGGTGTGGGCGCTTTCCACCGGGCCTGGTTTGCTGGGCACCGCAGCCGCGGCTTTCTCGGGCGCTACAGTCAATATGCCGTGGGTTGTGGGGACGGGGCTGGCCGCTGTGCTCGCTGGCGTTTTTCTGGCCAATCGGGTTCGCGTTGCGCTGACTATTGCCCGGCGTGAAGCGGAGGGGGCCTGTTTGGCGCAGCCATCGCACAGCGTAGAGGGACTGGATGCGTTGTGTGGCCAGGTGTTGCCAATCTGGAACCGTCAGATTGAAACGGCCCGCAGCCAGACCGAGACGTCCTTGACCGATCTGGCTACCTGTTTTGGCGATATCAACCAGCGTCTGGGTGCGGCCCTGGGACTGTACCGCTGCAGCACCGACAGCCTGTCTGATAGCGGCGGCGGCGAAGCGGACGTCATGGCCATGCTGGAAAAAGGACAGAACGACCTGTCAGCCATGCTCTCGTCAATGCGTGCCGGCCTCCAGGCCAAGGAAGAGATGCTCAATCGCATCCATGAAGTGGCCAAATTCTCCGATGAACTCAAGGACATGGCCGGCTCGGTTTCAGCACTTGCCAATCAGACCAATTTGGTGGCGCTCAATGCCGCGATTGAGGCTGCATGGGCCGGCGAGGCGGGCCGTGGATTTGCAGTGATTGCCGATGAGGTACGCAAGCTTTCCACCTTGTCGGGGGATACCGGCAAGCAGATCACCTCCCGCGTGGATAGTGTGACCCGTGCGATTCATGGCGCCGTGCAGATTGCAGAGCGTTACGCAGACCAGGATGCCCATGCCATGCATGATTCCGAGCGGCTTATCGAGGGGGTGCTCAATGTATTCCGTGGCGCGGTGGAGCATCTGACCCAGGCTGCAGCCCAATTTCAGCAAGAAGGTCAGGCGGTGCAGGAGACGGTTTCTGGCGTCATTGTCTCCCTTCAGTTTCAGGACCGGGTCAGCCAGATATTGAGCCATACCATGGATGACATGGCCCGCCTGGAAAGTGTCATCAACGAGACCAGGGATAGCGGTGCCCAGGGGCAATCCCTCCCCATTGATGTGACGGCCTGGCTCGATGAGCTCTCCCATTCCTATACGACCCTTGAGCAACTGGACAACCACCAGGGTACGCAAAGCAATGACCCTGGCAAAGCAACCGAAATCACTTTCTTTTAGGAAAAAAACATGGCCAAGACCATTTTGATCGTTGACGACTCGGCATCCATTCGCCAGGTCGTAGGATTGACCCTGAAAGGGGCCGGCTACGAGGTTGTCGATGCGGTAGACGGCAAGGATGCGCTGAGCAAACTGGATGGGCGCAAGCTGCATCTGGTGATCAGCGACGTCAACATGCCCAACATGGACGGCATTACCTTCGTCAAGGAAATGAAGACCAAGCCAGCCTACAAATTCACCCCCGTCATCATGCTGACCACTGAAGCCGGCGAAGCCAAGAAGCGCGATGGCCAGATGGCCGGGGCCAAGGCCTGGGTGGTCAAGCCTTTCCTGCCCGCCCAGATGCTGGACGCCGTTTCGAAACTGATCATGCCGTAAGGCCGGGGCGAGCATGGAAATACAGAGCGAACGACTCGAAGCGTGTCTGCGTTTATACCTGGCCGGCGAAATGACCATCTACAACGCTGCCGAACTCAAACCCACCTTGCTTCATGCCTTGGAGCAGAGTGAAGAAATCGAGATTGATCTTGCCGGCATCAGCGAGATGGATACCAGCGGGGTGCAACTGCTCATGCTCATGAAGCGCGAAGCAGCGGTCGCCGGCAAGGCACTGAAGCTTGCCGGACACAGCCCTGCTGTGCTGGAGGTATTTGAACTTCTGCGCCTGGGGAATTGGTTCGGCGACCCTCAGCTACTGCCGGCTGATAGCAGCGAGACAAGGAGGGCAACGGCATGAATCTGGATTTGAGCGAAGCCCTGCAAACCTTCTTCGCAGAAAGCCGTAGCTTGCTCCAGGAAATGGAGGAGGCCTTGCTGCACCTGGAAACCAACCCCAACGACGCAGAAGCGGTCAACGCCGTGTTCCGGGCTGCCCATACCATCAAAGGTTCGTCCGGTCTGTTCGGGCTGGATGACATCGTCGCCTTCACCCACAAGGCCGAGAATGTGCTGGATCAGGTGCGCAACAAAAACTTGTTGCTGACTGAGGAATTGATCGGTTTGTTGCTGGCTTGCCGGGATCACATCGAACGTCTGGTGGATTGCGCGTCCGACAATACCGAAATGGACAGCGATACCCGCAAGCAAGGCGAGGCGCTGGCTGCCCAGCTGAGCTTGTGCGTGAGTGAATCGGCGGCCTCGCTGCCGGTCGCATCGGCGTCCCCGCTACAAAGTGTGGGCGGTGGCCAGATGTCGGACGACGATTGGCACATCTCCGTGCGTTTCGGCCAGGACGTGCTCAAGAACGGCATGGATCCCCTGTCCTTCATCCACTATCTGGCCACCCTGGGCGAGATCCGTCACCTCGACACGCTGGACGATGCCCTGCCGGACGCCGCCGGGATGGATCCGGAGTGCTGTTATCTGGGATTCGAAATATCCCTTAAGAGCGAGGTCGACAAGGCACGCATCGAAAGCGTGTTCGAGTTCGTGCGGGACGACTGCCAACTGCACATTCTCGCCCCTGGCAGCAGGATGGAGGATTTTCACAACCTGATCATGGCGTTGCCGGAGGACAAGACCCGTTTGGGTGAACTATTGGTGGCCTGTGGCGCGGTGACCCAGCGGGAGTTGGACGAGTCCCTGGCCATCCAGGAAAGAGACGCTTGCAAGGAAAATGCGCAACCCTTGGGCGAGATTCTGGTGGAACGCCAGATCGCTCAGCCGGAACTGGTGGACGCGGCCCTGAGCAAGCAAAAAGAGGTGCGCCATCGCCAGGCCCAGGAAGCCCGCCTCATCCGGGTCCATGCCGACAAGCTGGACAGTCTCATCAATCTGGTGGGCGAACTGGTTATCGCTGGAGCCGGAGTTGGGCTCATGGCCGCGCGCAACAAGGATGGCGCCATGGTGGAAGCGGTGTCCGGCATGGCTCGCCTGGTGGAGGATATTCGTGATGGCGCCATGCGTTTGCGCATGGTGGAAATCGGCGAGACCTTCAACCGCTTCCGTCGTGTGGTGCGTGACGTCTCCAAGGAACTTGGAAAGGATGTTGAGCTGGTTATCAGCGGCGCCGATACCGAGCTGGACAAGACCGTGGTGGACAAGATCGGTGATCCGCTCACGCATCTGGTGCGCAATGCCATGGATCACGGAATCGAGTCCGCCCAAGACCGACTGGAGCGCGGCAAGCCGGCGCAAGGCACGTTGCGCCTCAATGCCTACCATGATGCGGGCGGCATCGTTATTGAGGTGGCAGATGACGGCAGCGGCCTTAATCGCGAGCGCATCCTGGCCAAGGCACGCGAGCGCGGGTTGATTCAGGACGGCGAAAGCCTCGCAGATCGCGACGTGTGGAACCTGATCTTTGAACCCGGCTTCTCTACCGTTGAGCAGGTCAGCAACCTGTCCGGGCGCGGTGTGGGCATGGACGTGGTGCGCCGCAACATCGAGGCCCTGCGCGGCTCGGTGGAGATCGAAAGCCGCACCGGCCTGGGTTCCACTTTCCGCATCCGCTTGCCCCTCACGCTAGCCATTATTGACGGGTTTCTCATGGGCGTGGCCGACGGTCATTACGTCGTTCCCCTGGACATGGTGCTGGAGTGTGTGGAGCTGGACGTGGATCGTGACGAGCGCGACTACCTCAATCTGCGCGGCGAGGTGTTGCCACTGTTGCGCCTGAAACAGCACCTCGCTCTGGAGGGCCGCCCCACGCGCCGCCAGAACGTCGTGGTGGTGCGCAGCGCAGGGCGCAAGGCAGGTCTGGTGGTGGATGAGTTGAAGGGCGAATTCCAGGCTGTCATCAAACCGCTGGGACAGATTTTTGCCCAGGTCAGGGGCATTTCCGGCTCCACCATCCTCGGCTCCGGCCAGGTGGCCCTGGTGCTGGATATACCGACCTTGCTGGGTGAGGCGGCGCGTGAGCGGGGCACCACAACACAGTTTTTAACGCAGGTTTACGCGGATCAATCGCAGGTTTGATGTTTGTTCTTACAAGGAGTGGTGAAATGTTCGGAAATATGAAAATTGGTTTGCGCCTGGGCCTCGGCTTCGGCGTCGTGGTATTGCTCATGATGGTGGTTGCCTTCATTGGCGTCACCCGCATGGCCAGTCTCGACAAGAGCATCGATCAGATCGTCAACGATCGCTACCCCAAGACGGTGCTGGCCAACGAGGTGATCGACAACATCAACCTGATCGCCCGCGCCATGCGCAACACCCTGCTCCTGGACGACAGCGCCGACGTCAAGAAGGAACTGGGCCGCATCGACGGTGCCCGCAAGGCCATCGTGGAGCGCTTGGGCAAACTAGAGGAAACCATCAAAAGTGACGAAGGCAAAAAGCATCTGGCCAGCGTGATGGAGGCTCGAGGCAAATACGTGGCCGTCCAAGAAAACTTCCTGAAGCTCGTTGAAGCAGGCAAGCAGGCAGAAGCCAAGACCTACCTGATAGGCGAGGCGCGCCAGACGCAGGCGGACTATTTTGAGGCCATGGGCAATCTGATCGAGTACCAGGGCGGCCAGATGGAACAGTCCGGCAAGGACGCGGCCGAGCTCTACGAGTCGGCGCGCAGCCTGCTGATTACCTTGGCGCTGGCGGCGCTGGTTCTCGCCGCCGGCATCGCCTTCTGGGTCACGCGCAGCATCACCTGTCCTGTCAGAAAAGCGGTTGATATTGCCAAGCGCCTGGCCGAGGGCGATCTCACCATGAAGATCGAGGTCACCAGCAAGGACGAGATGGGCCAGTTGCTGGCAGCGATGGGTGCGATGGTGGCGAAGCTGACGCAGATCATCAGTGAGGTGCGTTCCGCATCCGACAACCTCTCCTCCGCCTCGGAGGAAGTCAGCGCGACGGCGCAAAGCCTGTCGCAGGGGGCCAGCGAGCAGGCGGCGAGTGTCGAGCAAACCAGCGCCAGCATCGAACAGATGAGTGCCTCGATCGCCCAGAACACGGAAAACGCCAAGGTCACCGACGGCATGGCGGGCAAGGCAGCGAAGGAAGCGACAGAAGGCGGCGAAGCGGTGAAGCAGACGGTCATCGCCATGAAGTCCATTGCCGGCAAGATCGGCATCATCGACGACATCGCCTACCAGACCAATCTCTTGGCCTTGAACGCGGCGATCGAAGCGGCGCGGGCCGGTGAACATGGCAAGGGCTTTGCGGTGGTGGCGGCGGAAGTGCGCAAGCTGGCCGAACGAAGCCAGGTGGCGGCGCAGGAAATCGGCGAGCTGGCGGGCGGTTCCGTGGACATGGCGGAACGGGCCGGCAAGTTGCTGGACGAAATGGTGCCCTCCATCAAGAAAACGTCCGACCTGGTGCAGGAAATCACGGCGGCTTCGGAAGAGCAGAGTAGTGGGGTGGGGCAGGTGAACGTCGCCATGAACCAGCTCAACCAGGCGACCCAGCAGAACGCCAGCGCATCGGAAGAACTGGCCGCCACAGCGGAAGAAATGAGCAGCCAGGCCGAGCAGCTGCAACAGGTGATGGAGTTCTTCAAGGTAGGAGGGCAGGTCGCCGCGACGACGCGCCATGCCGCGGTGAAATCCGCCTCTCCCATGAAGAAGCTGGCCAGGGTCGTGCAATCCGCCATCGAGCCGGTGGGCGAAGCCGAGTTCGTGCGTTTCTAAGGAGGCGGCCATGAATGCACTGGTCAACGTTGAAGCTCGGGTGGCGGCGCTTTCCATCGTCGCCCAGGAGCCCCAGCAATATCTCACCTTCATGCTGGGGAGCGAGGTGTTCGCCATCGGCATCCTGCACATCAAGGAGATCATCGAATACGGTCAGCTCACCACCGTGCCCATGATGCCGGCGTTCATCCGCGGCGTGATCAACCTGCGTGGTGCGGTGGTGCCGGTGGTGGACCTGGCCAGCCGCTTCGGCGGCAAACCCAGCCAGGTCACGCGGCGCAGCTGCATCGTTATCCTGGAGATGGATGTGGAGGACGAAATCCAGGTGATGGGCGTGGTGGTGGACGCGGTGAACGAGGTGCTGGAAATCGCCGCCACCGACATCGAGCCGCCCCCCAGCTTCGGCACCCGAATCCGCACCGATTTCATCCAGGGCATGGGCAAGGTACAGGAGCGCTTTGTCATCATCCTTAATGTCAACAATGTCCTGTCCAGCGAGGAGCTGGCCTTGATCGGGCGGGCGGAGAATTTGGTGGAAACGCCCGCCCAGCAGAACTAAGCGTGTGACCCGAAAGCCGCAATGGGGGCAGGTTTGTCTCCAGTGACGGCGTGAATCCGGTGCAGTCAATTTCAGGGCCCAAGACAACACACCATGCTTAACGTCAGCCTCAACGACCGTGATTTCGCCAGCTTTCAGCAGATGATTTTCAGCATCGCCGGCATCAGCATGACCCCGGCCAAGAAGGCCTTGGTGGCCGGGCGCCTGGCGAAGCGGCTGAAACATCATGGACTGGACAGCTACGGGGCGTACTTCCAACTGCTTTCCCGGCATCAGGATGAAGTGCAAGTGGCGGTGGATCTGCTCACGACCAATGAGACCTTTTTTTTCCGCGAACCCAAGCACTTCGATTTCCTGCGCGACCGGATACTGCCCGGGCATCCGCCAGGGCGTCCGTTCCGCGTGTGGAGCGCGGCCAGCTCCAGCGGCGAGGAGGCCTACACGCTGGCCATGGTGCTGGCCGAGCGCCTGGGCGAGGCAGCCTGGGAAATCCTGGGATCGGATATCTGTACCCGCGTGCTGGCCAAGGCGCGCACCGGGCTTTACCCGATGGAACGCACACGTGGTATCCCCGCCGCGTCACTGCGTGCCTATTGCCTCAAAGGCGTAGGCAGCCAGGAAGGTTGCTTCATGATTGATCCAGTCCTGCGTCGACGCGTCAGCTTTGCCCAGATTAATCTCAACGAGCGGCTGCCGGAGGTGGGCGAGTTCGACGTGATATTCCTGCGCAACGTGATGATCTATTTCCAGGCCGAGACCAAGCGGCAGGTCGTGGCACGCCTGCTGGCGAAACTTCGGCCAGGTGGATTCTTCATTGTGGGTCACTCGGAAAGCCTGAATGGGCTGACGCAGGGGCTGGAAACGGTGGCGCCGTCGATTTATCGCAAGCCATGATGTCAGCCTTGAAAAAACCATCCCACGTCACCGAGATCACGCTCCAGCCGGGAGAGCTGTGGTTCGGTGGCGAAAACACGCGTATCCGCACCATCCTCGGCTCCTGTGTGGCGGTCACCTTGTGGCATCCGCGGTGGCGCATCGGCGGTATGTGCCATTACATGCTGCCAGGACGTATTCGCCGCATGGGGAGCGAACAGGATGGGCGTTATGGGGATGAGGCGCTGGACCTGCTGGTCAAGGAGATGAAAGCGGCTCATAGCCACCCACACGAATATGAAGCCAAGCTGTTCGGTGGCGGGCATATGTTCAAGCATGCCTTCTGCAACAGGGAAGACTGCGGAGATCAGGTGCCGGATCGCAATATCGCTGCCGGGCGCGAACTGGTGCAACGCCATGGTTTCATGGTCAAGGCCGAGCAATTGGGCGGACACGGCCACCGCCAAGTCATATTTGACATCCGGAGCGGTCATGCCTGGGTGAAGCACGTGCCGTTGCCGGAGATGGCACGCTGTTCGGCCAGGGAAATGACACGATGAAACCCATCCGTGTTCTGATCGTGGACGACTCCGCCACCGTACGCCAGGTGATGAGTGCGGTGCTCAAAACTGCCCCCGGTATCGAGGTGATCGGCACGGCCGCTGACCCGCTGTTTGCCATGGAAAAGATGAAAAAGGACTGGCCGGATGTGCTGTTGATGGATGTGGAAATGCCGCGCATGGATGGTATTACCTTCCTGAAGAAACTCATGGCGGAGCGTCCTACGCCGGTTGTCATTTGTTCTTCACTGACCGAGGCGGGCACGGCCACGGCCATGCAGGCGCTGGCTTCCGGGGCGGTCAGCATTGTCACCAAGCCGCGCATGGGGCTGAAACAGTTTCTGGTGGAGTCTGGCAATGAGATTGTGGCCGCGGTCCGTGCCGCAGCCCAGGCCAACATGCGGAGAATGGTGCCCGTCGTCGCGCCGCCGCCGCGTTTGGGGATGGATGCGATTCCGACAGGGCCGATCCTGGCTATGGTCGAGACCACCGACAAGGTAGTGGCGATCGGTGCATCCACCGGCGGCACCCAGGCCCTTGAAGCGGTGCTCATTGCATTGCCACGTGTTTGTCCGGGCATCGTGATCGTCCAGCATATGCCGGAAAAATTCACGGCTGCCTTTGCAGCCCGTCTGGATAGCGTGTGCCAGATCGAAGTACGCGAAGCAAGGAATGGCGATCGGGTGTTGCCGGGGCGGGCGCTGATCGCGCCGGGCGGGCGCCACATGCAGCTGAAGCGCAGTGGCGCGCAATATCACGTGGACGTCATCGACGGCCCACCGATAAACCGGCACCGTCCATCGGTGGATGTGCTGTTCCGTTCCACCGCACGCTGCGCGGGTGGTAACGCTCTGGGCGTGATCATGACCGGCATGGGTGACGACGGTGCGCGCGGCATGAAGGAAATGCATGAGGCCGGTGCCGCCACGCTAGCCCAGGACGAGGCGAGTTGCGTGGTCTACGGCATGCCCAAAGAGGCGGTGAAGCTGGGGGGCGTCGAGAAGAGCGTTCCCCTTGCGAGCATTGCGCGTGAAATCACCCGATATGGCGGGGCAGGGTGAAGGGGACGGATAAAGGGGGCCTGTTCGGGCTACAACGGATTCCCGGATTGGCCAAACAATCCGCGTGGTGTTGGCAGAAGAATGCGTCAGAATGTTGGCCGGACTGATTGCCTCCTGCGCCGTCAACACCCACACCAGCACCGCGCGGTGGGTGTCGTCAGCTCTGGTGTCAAGCGGGCAAGAAGGGCGTGGAGTATCAGGAAGCGAAACCCACTTTAGACAGAAAGAAATACCCGCCACACCTTGGCTTGGGCCAAGCCTGGGGGATACCCGACAACTATTTGTCGCGAAACCAGGGGTTTGGCGCTAGCCCGCCACCACCGGCAGGATCCACAATTCGACCCGACGGTTCAGCTGGCGACCGGCTTCGGTGCTGTTGTCGGCGCGCGGCTCGGTTTCGCCCCTGCCATAGGCTTCCAGGCGCAGCGGGTTGACGTTCTGGCCGGCAAAATGATTCATCACGGACTGCGCGCGGCTTTCCGACAGGGTCTGGTTGTCCGCGTCGGAGCCGACGCTGTCGGTGTGGCCGATCACGGTGACCGTGGTTTTTCCGTACTGGTTCAGCACGTTGGAAATCTTGTTCAGCGTCGTGGTGTAGCCGGGCTTCAACACGGTGGAGTTGGTGTCGAAGCCGGTGCTGGAGGTCATGCTGACCAGCAGGGCATTGTCGCTGGGACGCTTTTCGATGCTGATCTCGCCGCGCTGGATTTCCGGCTGCAACTGCTTTTCCAGGTCCTTGGCCTGCTTGTCCATGTAATAGCCGACGCCGGTGCCGGCCAGGCCGCCGCCGACCGCACCGATCAGCGCGCCCTTGCCACGGTTCTTGTGATTGATGATGGCGCCCAGCGCCGCACCGCTCACGGTGCCGATGATGGCGCCCGTCTGGGTCTTGCTCAGATCACGGGAGTCGCCCAGGTCGTTGGTCGTACAGGCGGAGAGCAGAAGGGTTGCCAGCAGGGGCAGTGCAATGAGGGGGGTGCGCATGGTGAGTCCTTATAGTGGGTTGCTTTGCAGAAGTGGGGTTGTCCGCAATCGCTTTGGGGCACGGCAGGATACGTAGGTTTTGCTTCCTTTTCAGGTTCAGGATAATTCTGAAAACCGTTTCCGCCCCTAGAGATACCGCAACCACAGATACACGCTGCTGACCGCAATGCTGGCGAGCATGAGCGGAAACGCCATCAACATGAAGGGGAGAAAGCGGATCGGCTGGCCGGCGCGCTCGGCAAAGCCGGCCACCACCAGGTTGGCCGACGCGCCCACCAGGGTGCCGTTGCCGCCCAGGCAGGCGCCCAGCGCCAGCGACCACCACAGGGTTTCGATCTGCTCGGGGGTGAACGTGCTGCCCATGCTCTGGATCACCGGAATCATGGTGGCGACGAAGGGGATGTTGTCCACCACGGCGGAGAGCACGGCGGAGACCCACAAGATCACATAGGCGGTGACGGTGAAATCGCCACCGGTCCACTCGACGATCTTGTGCGCCATGTATTCCAGTGCGCCCGCCTTCTCGATACCGGCCACCACCACGAACAGGCCGACGAAGAAGAATATGGTGATCCATTCCACCTCGCCGAAGGTGCGGTGGATGACGTGGGACTGTTCTTCCGCCTGCTTGTCGTAAACCCTCAGCAACAGCAGCAGGGCGGCGCCGAACATCGCGATGGTGCCCGGTTCCTGGCCGATGGAATGCGCCAGCACGAAGCCCGCAATCACCAGCGCGATGACGAACAGCGCCTGCTTCAGCAGGCGCGCATCGGTGATGGATTTGCGCTCGTTGAAGGCCATCACCAGCGCGCGGTCTTCCGCCGAGGCGTGCAGCTTGCGCCCCCAGATGAAGTAGATCGGGATCAGCATCAGCGCCATGACCACCGCTGCCACCGGGGCCAGGTTGAACAGGAAATCGTTGAAGGTGAGCCCGGCCGCCGAGCCGATCATGATGTTGGGCGGATCGCCGATCAGCGTCGCGGTGCCGCCGATGTTGGAGGCAAAGATTACCGAGAACAGGTAGGGATAGGGGTTGATGCGCAGGGCGTCGGTGATCAGCAGGGTGACCGGGGCGATCAGCAGCACGGTGGTGACGTTGTCCAGCAGCGCGGAGAACAGCGCGGTCACCACCGACAGCATCACCAGCAGCCCCCACGGATCGGCCTTCACCACCTTGGCGGCTTTCACCGCCACATACTGGAACACGCCGCTTTTCTGCGTGATGGCGACGATGACCATCATGCCGGTCAGCAGGCTGATGGTGTTGAGGTCGATGCCGTGAAAGGCTTCGGCCTGGTTCAGCACCCCGGCAAAAATCATCAGGCCGGCGCCGAGCAGTGCGACCACCGAGCGGTTGATTTTTTCGGTGACGATGACCGCATAGGTCAGGACGAAAATCGTGAGCGACACCAGCAGTGGCGACAGGCCGAAGATCGCCTCGGCGGCAGCAGCAGGATCTGTCATGTCAACTCCCCGTCTTGCTGAGCAGGTGCGCCAGCAAGGTGCGGCGCGACAGCATGCCCTTGAACTTGCC
>DATMWS010000107.1:0-14107 GCA_035562135.1 Thiobacillus sp.
GCGCACCACTGCCGATCACCGCACCGGCGGCGATGCTGGCGTCGGGGGCGATTTCCGCATCCGCCGCAACCGTTGCCGCAGGATGGATGCCCGCAGGCGGACGCGGCGGCGGATTCAGCCAGGCGGAGACGCGCGCAAAATACAGGTAGGGATCGGGGGTGAGGATGCGCGGAAGGTCGGTGGCGTCGCGTGCGTCCGCCGGCAAGATGACTGCACCTGCACGGGTGCTGGCCAGTTGGGCCAGATACTTGCTCTGCGAGACGAAGCCGATTTCGTCAGGCGTGGCGCGATCCAGCGGCGCAACCTGATTCACCGTCTGCGCGCCATCGCCCACGAGTTCCCCGCCAAAACGGGCGACCAGCGCTGCCAGGGTTACAGCCATCGGATGGATTTATTTCCCGCAGTCGAGTGTATTTTCCACGTCGACTTTATTTTCCACCCAGCGCCTTCATCACCCGGTCGGTGATGTCACTCTTGGGGTCAACGTAGACCGCCTGCTCGACGATCAGGTCGAATTTCTCGGCGCGCGCGATCTCCTGAATCGCCTTGCGAGCACGTTCCTGGATCTGTCCCAGTTCCTCGTTGCGGCGCAGGTTGAGATCTTCGCGGAATTCGCGCCCCTGGCGCTGCAGGTCGCGGTTGAGGTTGCCAAGGTCGCGCTCCTTCGCCTTGCGCTCGCTGTCCGACATGGTCACGCCGTCCTTGTCGAGCTGCGTCTGCAGGTCACGCGCCTGCTTGGCGAGTTTCTGCAATTCCTGATCGCGCGTGGCGAATTCACGTTCAAGTTTCTTCTGTGCGGTGACCGACAGCGGCGCTTCGCGCAACAGCTTGTCGGTGTTGACGAAACCAATCTTGGTATTGGCCAGGGCGGGGGCGGCCGCAAACGTGGACGCCAGAATCAGGGAGACTGCAAGCTGCTTGAATTTCATCATCAAATACTCCGGTAACGGCTACCCCTAGAACGTATTGCCAAGGGTGAATTGGAACACTTCGGTCTTGTCATCGGTCTTGCTGACAAGCGGTTGAGCCAAGCTGAATTTGAGCGGACCGAGCGGCGAAACCCACAGCAACGCCACCCCTGCCGAATAACGCAAATCCCCGAAGGCAAAGTCCTGGTACAAGTTATTGGCGTCATAGGGGCCGAAGGTGGCACCCGCATCGATAAACGCCGACATGCGCAACGACTGGTCATCCTTGAGTCCCGGCAAGGGAAAAAAGAGTTCCGCATTGCCGACCACGCGCTTGTTGCCGCCCAGCGCATCGCGGTTGATATCTTTGGGACCCAGGGTGCCGTTCGCAAAGCCACGCACCGAGCTGGTGCCACCCGCATAGAAATTCTTGAAGAACGGCAGCTCCTCCTCGCCCAGTTCGTCCGAGAGACTATCGCCGATCCCCACCTCACCGTTCAACATGAGGGTGAAGCTTTTGCCCAGTTGGAAGAACTGCTGATGCTGCAACGACAGTTTGTAATATTGCAGGCTGCCGGCCGGAGTGCCGACTTCCGCCGCCACCCGCTGGAACAGTCCCTTGGTCGGAAACAGATAGCTGTTGCGGGTATCGCGCGCCCAGGAAGTGTCCAGGCGTAAAGTATTATCGTCACGCTCGGATTTGCCTAAGCCCACGAATCGTTGGTACTGAGTCGGGCCATTTACAGGATCGATTACCGGATCGATGGTGAGCGAGGTCTGCTCGTAGGTCAGGCCAAAGGAAATGAAGTCGCGCTCGTTGACCGGCAGGCCGAAGCGCACCCCGGCGCCGTAGGTCGAGGTCTTGTAATCGCTGACGTCATCGAGCGAGGTGGCGTCAACGTCGCGCCGGTACAAATCGTAGCCCAGGCTGATGCCGTCGATGGTGTAGTAGGGGTTGGTGTACGACAGCGCATACACGGTGTTGACGCTGCCCGAGTTGATCTGCGCCGTCAGCCGGTTGCCGGTACCGAACACGTTGCTCTGCGACACCGAACCCGACAGCACCAGGCCTTCGGACGACGAGAAGCCGGCGCCCAGCATCACGTTGCCGGTGGACTTTTCGGCCACGCTCACGTTGACGTCGACCTGATCGGTGGTGCCGGCCACGCTCGGGGTTTCGATATTGACTTCGTTGAAGTAGCCCAGGCGGTTCAGACGGTCGCGCGAGCGGTTGATCTTCTCGGCGTCGTAATACGCGCCCTCCATCTGGCGTAATTCGCGGCGCACCACTTCATCGCGCGTTTTTGTGTTGCCTGCCACATTGATGCGGCTCACGTAGACGCGACGGCCGGGATCGACAAATAACGTGAAGGCGACCGTGGCCTTTTCCTTGTCGAGCTCGGGAACCGCGTTGACGTTGGCAAACGCATAACCGTCGTTGCCGAGGCGGTCGCCGATCTTCTTGGTGGTCTCGGTCAGGCGGTCACGCACGAACACCTCGCCCGGCTTCACGGTGATGAGCTTCTGCAGCTCCGCTTCCGGCACCAGCATCTGTCCCGCCAGTTTGACGTCGGACACCTTGTATTGCGGGCCTTCGGTCACGTTGACGGTGATGTAGATGCCCTTTTTGTCGGGCGAAATCGACACCTGGGTGGAGTCCACATTGAACTCGAGGTAACCGCGATTGAGGTAGAACGAGCGCAGGGCCTCGATATCACCGGCCAGACGCGATTTGGAATACTGGTCGTTCTTGGTGTACCAGGTCAGCCAGCCCGGCGTGGTGGAGCCGAACTCTTTCAGCAGGGTCTTCTCCTTGAACGCCTGGTTGCCGACGATGTTGATCTGCTGGATCTTGGCGCTGTCGCCTTCCACCACATCAAACTGCACGGCGACCCGGTTGCGCTCCAGCGGCGTCAGCGTGGACTTGATTTCCACCGCATACTTGCCGCGGTTGAAATATTGCCGCTGCAGTTCCTGTTCGGCCTTGTCGAGCAGGGCGCGGTCGAGCACGCGGCCCTCCGCCAGGCCAGTCTGCTTGAGACCGCTCTTCAGATCTTCCTCGGAAAATTCCTTGATGCCGGACAGGGTGATCTTGGCAATCGAGGGGCGTTCTTCAACGGTGACGATCACCACGCCGTCGCGCGCTTCCAGCCGTACATCCTTGAAAAACCCGGTTGCGTACAGCGCCTTGATCGCCGCCGCGGTTTTCTCGTCGGTCATCACCTCGCCCACCTTGACCGGCAGGTAGCTGAAAACCGTCCCTGCCTCGGTGCGCTGGATGCCCTCGACCCGGATGTCCTTGACGACGAAGGGCTCCTCGGCGAACACGGGTTGCGCAGCGAATACAGCAGCAAGGGCAAGCGTCAAACGGCTCAGGGTCATGGTTGTTATCATCCGCCTATCAGGCGTTGCAAATCGTTGAACAGGGCAAAAGACATCAGCAGCAGCAAGAGAATCATGCCGATCCGGCTGCCTATCTCCATGGTGCGTTCGGACACCGGACGACCGGTGAAAACTTCGGCCACATAATACATGAGGTGCCCCCCATCCAGTAGCGGGATCGGCAGCAGATTAAGCACGCCCAGACTCACGCTCACCAGCGCCAGAAAGCCGACAAAACTGATCCAGCCGAGGGCGGCACTCTGGCCTGCGTAGTCGGCAATGGTCAGCGGGCCGGACAGGTTTTTCCACGACACCTGACCCAGCACCATGCGCCCCATCATCTCCAGCGTGAACAGGCTCATGTCCCAGGTCTTGACGGCACCCTGCCACAGCGCATCGATCGGGCCGTAGCGCACTTCGGTCATCAGCATGGCCAGCGTCGATTCATCGACCTTGGGGCCGGCGCCGATCTTGCCGATGCGCTGGCCGGCTTCGTCCACCGCATCGGGAACGACGCTCAGTTCACCCCGTTGCCCCTGCCGCTCGTACTCGATGCGCAAGGGCTTGGCCGGGTGCTGGCGAATCAGTTGCACCCAGTCCTGCCAGTTCGCCAGCGGCTTGCCGTTGGCGGCGATCAGCCGGTCACCAGGCTGAAAACCTGCGCGCGCGGCGGCGCCATCAGGCAGTACCTTGCCGATGACCGGTTCGATCTCCGGGTCGAAACGCACGATGCCCAGCGGGCGCAGCGTGTCCTGTTCCAGGTTCTCGGTCTGCATCGGCGCGGCATCGAGTTGCACGCTGCGGCCATCCGCCAGTTCCAGCGTGAGCGCGTCACCCGCCACCCCGGCACGCAACAGATTCAGCCGCAAATCCGGGAAAGAAGGCGTGTCGTGGCCGTTGACGCGACGGATCTCATCGCCCGCCACCAGACCGGCCTGCGCCGCCGGGGTGCCGGCCGGCGGCTCGCCGATCATCGGTTTCAGCGCGGGCAGCCCGTGCAGGAACAGCGCCCAGTAGAACACGATAGCAAGCAGGAAATTGGCGATCGGCCCTGCCGCGACGATGCCGAAGCGCCGCCACACGGTGGCACGGTTGAAGCTGCGGTGGACTTCCGCCGCGGGGACTTCGCCCTCGCGCTCGTCGAGCATCTTGACATAGCCGCCGATCGGCAGCGCGGACAGCACCCACTCGGTCTGGTCGCGGCCAAAGCGGCGGCTGAGCAAGGGTTTGCCGAAGCCGACCGAGAAACGCAGCACCTTGACGCCGGCCAGCCGCGCGGCGAGGTAATGGCCGAATTCGTGCACCACTACCAGGATGCCGATGGCAACCAGGAACCAGAGAACGGTGTACAGCATGCTCATGTGCGTAAGATTCCCAGATAGGTTTCGGCCACGCTGCGTGCCTGCCGGTCGGCTTCAAGCAGGTCGTCCAGCGTGTCAGCGGCGCCGCCCGCCAGCTTGTCGAGGGTGTGGGCAATGCTGGCGGCGATGGCGCTGAACGGCACCGCGCCGTCGAGAAAACGCGCGACCGCGACTTCGTTGGCGGCATTCAGCACCGCCGCTGCGTTGCCGCCCGCGGCGAGCGCGTCGAACGCCAACTGCAGGCAGGGAAAGCGCGCGGTGTCGGGCGCCTCGAAGGTGAGCTGCCTGCCCATCAGGTCGAGCGCCGACACGCCCGCATCGATGCGCTCGGGAAAGCCCAGCGCGTAGGCAATCGGCGTGCGCATGTCGGGCGTGCCCATCTGCGCGATCACCGAGCCGTCGGCGTATTCGACCATCGAATGCACGATGCTTTGCGGATGCACCACCACCTTGATCTGCTCGGGGCGGGCGTTGAACAGCCAGCGCGCCTCGATCACTTCGAGCCCCTTGTTCATCAGGCTCGCCGAGTCGACCGAAATCTTTTTGCCCATCACCCAGTTGGGATGCGCCACCGCCTGCGCGGGGGTGGCGGCGGCGATCGCCTCGGCCGACAGGGTGCGGAACGGGCCGCCGGACGCGGTGAGCCAAAGCGCCTTCACCCCGGCTTGCCGGAAGTCGCCGTTGAAGTCGCGCGGCAGCGCCTGGAAGATGGCGTTGTGCTCGGAATCGATCGGCAGCAGTTCGGCACCGCTGGCGGCGATGGCGTCCATGAACAGCTGGCCGGACACCACCAGGGTTTCCTTGTTGGCGAGCAGGATGCGCTTGCCCGCCTGCGCCGCCGCCAGGGTGGCAGGCAGCCCGGCGGCGCCGACGATCGCCGCCATCAGGGTGTCGACCTCGGGTGCGGTCGCCACCTCGACCAAGGCAGCGGCACCTTCCAGCACCTCGACCGGCAGACCTTCCTCGGCAATCCGCGCGCGCAGGGCGACGGCCGCCACCGGCTCGCTCATCACCGCAAACCGCGGGCGATGGGTGCGGCACTGCTCGACCATGCGCTCGACCTGGGTGGCACCGGTCAGGGCGAAGACCTCGAAACGATCGGGATGGCGCGCCACCACATCGAGCGTGTTGACGCCGATGGTGCCGGTAGCGCCCAGAATGGTGAGGACGCGCGGTTTCATGCCGCTTGTCGTCATACGGAGCGCTCCAGCCACATCAACATACCCGTGGCAATCGGCAGGGTGGACGTCAGGGCGTCGATGCGGTCGAGCACGCCGCCATGGCCGGGCAGCACGTCGCCGCTGTCCTTCATCCCGGAGACGCGTTTGATCCAGGATTCGAACAGATCGCCCAGCACCGACAGATACAACAACCCGGACACCGCGATGAACAACGACAGCAGCGGCAGTTTGGTGAATACGCTCAGCACGCCGACATACAGTGCCAGTGCGACGAGCGCGCCCGCCACGCCTTCCCAGGTCTTGCCCGGGCTGATGACGGGCGCGAGCTTGTGGCGCCCGAAGTGACGTCCGGAGAAGAAGGCGGCGGTATCGGCAATCCAGACAATCGCCATCACGCCCAGCAGCACGCCGGGGCCGCGGGCGTGCAGATACAGCAGCGCCGCCCAGGTCGGCAGCAGCAGGACAGCACCGACTGCGGCGCGCACAAATGCCGGTGCGGCATGCCAGCGCCCCAGCAGCCACAGCGGCGCGACGAGCAGCCAGAATGCGATGGCCAGCAGGATCAGCCCCGTCTGGAAAACCGGCCAGTCCGCACCTAGCAGATGCGGCAACGCCAGCGCACTCAGCGCCAACAACATCGCATAGATGCGCGCAGACAGCGGCGGAAAATGACTCAGCCGTGCCCATTCGTAAGCGGCCATCCCAACCACCCCTGCCATCAGGATCGCCCACGCCCACGCAGGCGCCCACAGCACGGCCGGCACGAACACCGCCAACAACAGCATGGCGGTCAGCACCCGGATGAACAGCGGCGTCATGGACGCGGTGCCCGGCATGCCGTCACGACGCGGTTCGAACCTGCTCGCTGGTGCGGCCAAAGCGGCGTTCGCGGGCACGGTAAGAGGCGATCGCCACTTCCAGCGCAGCCGCGTCAAAGTCGGGCCACAGCGCGTCGGTGAAATACAGTTCGGTGTAGGCCAGCTGCCACAGCAGGAAATTGCTGATGCGCTGCTCGCCGCCGGTGCGGATGAACAGGTCCGGCTCGGGCGCTTCGGCCATGCTGAGCTGCTGCGCCAGCGCGGCTTCATTCACCGCTTCCTCCGCCACGCCGGCTGCCATCAGCTTCTTCACCGCCTGCACGATGTCCCAGCGCCCGCCGTAGTTGGCCGCCACGGTGAAGGTGAGACGGGTGTTGTTGCGCGTCAGCGCTTCGGCGTCGCGGATCAGGGCCTGGATGCGCCCGGAAAAGCCCGACAGATCGCCGATGACGCGAAAGCGGATGTCGTTTTCATGCAGCCGGGCGACTTCATTTTCCAGCGCACGCATGAACAGCTCCATCAGCAGGGTGACTTCTTCCTGCGGACGCCGCCAGTTTTCCGAACTGAAGGCAAATACCGTGAGATGCGCCACGCCACGCTCGGCGCAGGCGCGGATCACCCCGCGCAACGCCTCGACACCCTTGCGATGGCCGGCCACGCGCGGCATCAGCCGGCGCTTCGCCCAGCGGCCATTGCCATCCATGATGATGGCAATGTGTCGCGGTACATCAGCGCTTGCCGGAATCGCTTGCTTGGCCAGGGTAGACACGCCGAATATGCTCGCCAGACATGCTCAGACTGCGAGCAGTTCTTTCTCTTTGTCGGCCAGCAACTTGTCGATTTCGCTGGTGTATTTGTCGGTCAGCTTCTGCACCTCGTCCTGGGTGCGGCGCTCCTCGTCCTCGGTCGCGGTCTTGGCCTTGACCATGTCCTTCAGCGTGCCGTTGGCATCGCGGCGGATATTGCGGACCGCGACGCGCGCGCCTTCGGCTTCATTGCGCACCACTTTGATCAGGTCGCGGCGACGTTCTTCGGTCAGCGCTGGCATCGGCACGCGGATGATCTCGCCGTAGGTGGACGGGTTCAGCCCCAGATCGGAATCGCGGATTGCCTTTTCGACCTTGGCGACCATGCTCTTTTCCCACGGCTGCACGCCGAGGGTACGGCTGTCGACCAGCGACACGTTGGCCACCTGGGGAATCGCGGTCGGGCTGCCGTAGTAATCGACCATGACGTGATCGAGGATGCCGGTGTGGGCACGCCCGGTGCGCACCTTGGCCAGATCGTTTTTCAACGCTTCCAGCGTCTTGCCCATTTTCTGTTCGGCGGATTGCTTGATCTCGGCGATAGTGGTTTCAGCCATTTCAACTCCTCAACTTAAGGTCACGAACTCAAGGTCACCCGCGTGCCTTCGTCTTCGCCCATCACCACGCGCTTCAACGCGCCGGGCTTGAAGACATTGAACACGACCAGGTTCAGTTTCTGTTCGCGGCACAGGGCAAAGGCGGCGGTGTCGAGCACCGCCAGGTTGCCGGCGATCGCCTCGTCGAAGCTCAGCGTTTCGTAGCGCCTGGCATTCGCGTCCTTCTTCGGATCGGCGGTGTAAACACCATCGACCTTGGTCGCTTTCAGCAGCAGGTCGGCGCCAATCTCGGCCGCGCGCAAAGCCGCCGCCGTGTCCGTGGTAAAGAAGGGGTTGCCGGTGCCGCCACCAAAAATCACCACCCGCCCCGCTTCCAGATGCCGCACCGCCGCGTCGCGATCGAAATCCTCGCCGACATGCGCGATGTGGGCCGCGGTCTGCACCCGCGCATCGACGCCTGCCTGCTGCAAGGCATCCTTGAAGGCCAGCGCATTCATCACCGTGGCCAGCATGCCCATTGAATCTGCGGTGGCGCGGTTCATCCCGGACAAGGCACCGGTGGCGCCGCGAAACAGGTTGCCGCCACCGACCACGATACCGACCTGAACGCCCAGCGCCACCACCTCGCGAATCTGGTCGACAAACCCGGCCATGGTTTCGGCGTGAAAGCCGAAGTTATCCGACCCCATCAGGGCTTCGCCGGACAGCTTCAGCAGGATGCGTCGGACCGTCGCCATGCCCGATCAGACCTGGGCGGCGGCCGCCACTTCGGCAGCGAAGTCGGTCACTTTCTTCTCGATGCCTTCGCCCACCACGTACATCATGAAGCCGTGGCACTGCGAGTTTTTCGACTTGAGCACCTGCTCGACGCTCTGCTTGTCGTCCTTGACGAAGGGCTGCGACAGCAGGGTGACTTCCTTGAGGTACTTCTGCACCGTGCCATCGGCAATCTTTTCCAGCATGGCTTCCGGCTTGCCGGCTTCCTTGGCTTTCTCGATCGCGACGCGGCGTTCCGTATCGATCAGATCCTGCGACACACCGGAGGCATCCAGCGACTTGGGTTTGGACGCAGCAATGTGCATGGCGATGTCGCGCGCCAGCGCTTCGTCGCCGCTCACATCGACCAGCACGCCGATCTTGTTGCCGTGGATGTAGCTGGCAAACTTGCCCTGTCCGTCGAGGCGCGCGAAGCGGCGCACCGACATGTTCTCGCCCATCTTGCCGACCAGCTCGGTCCGGATGGCTTCCACCGTGCTGCCCTTGTAAGGCAGCGCGGACAGCGCGGCGACGTCGGCCGGCTTCTGGTTCAGCACCATCTCGGCCAGCGCGTTCGACAACGCCAGGAAATCGTCGTTCTTCGCCACGAAATCGGTTTCGCAGTTGACTTCCAACATGGCGGCCGACTTGCCGTCGGCGCTGATGGCGATGGTCACCACGCCTTCAGCCGCCACACGGCCGGCGCTCTTGGCCGCCTTGTTGCCGAAGCGCACGCGCAGGATTTCTTCCGCTTTCTGCGTGTCGCCGCCGGCTTCCGTCAGCGCCTTCTTGCAGTCCATCATCGGCGCATCGGTTTTTTCGCGCAGCTCCTTGACCATGCTTGCAGTGATTTCTGCCATTTTGTACTCCTATCCAGTTTCTATACAGAAAGAGGGGCCAACGCCCCTCCTCAAAACACGCTCGCCGGGAATTGATCCCGGCGATGCTGCAGTGCGTCGCGCTTATTCGGCGGCAGGCGCGCCTTCTTCTTCTTCCACCTCGACGAATTCTTCGCCGCCGGTGATTTCGCTGATGACCTGGGCACGGCCTTCCAGCGCCGCATCGGCCATGCCGCGGGCGTACAGACGAATCGCGCGCGCCGAGTCATCGTTGCCGGGGATGATGTAATCCACGCCTTCCGGGCTGTTGTTGGTGTCGACCACGCCGATCACCGGGATGCCCAGCTTCTTGGCCTCGACCACGGCGCCCTTCTGGTAGCCGACGTCGATGATGAACAGTGCGTCGGGAACGCCGCCCATTTCACGGATGCCGCCCAGGCTGCGGTTCAGCTTGTCGGCTTCGCGCTGCATGGTGAGGGTTTCTTTCTTCGACAAACGACCCGGTTCGGCCAGCGAGGCTTCCAGTTCGTTGAGGCGCTTGATCGACAGCTTGACCGTCTTGAAGTTGGTCAGCATGCCGCCCAGCCAGCGGTTGTCGACGTAAGGCATGCCGGCGCGCTGGGCTTCTTCGCGCACGATGTCACGCGCGGCGCGCTTGGTGCCGACAAACAGCACGTTGCCCTTGTTGGCGGCCAACTGACGCACGAATTTTTGCGCCTCCTGGAACATCGGCAGCGTTTTTTCCAGGTTGACGATATGAATCTTGTTGCGATTACCGAAAATGAACGGGGCCATCTTGGGATTCCAGAAGCGGGTCTGGTGACCGAAATGGACACCGGCTTCCAGCATTTGGCGCATGGTGACAGACATGAAAATCTCCTAAAGGGTTGAGCCTCCACCCGTCAGCAGCAGCGCGTTTGTTTTGGTCTGAACGCGCCGCCACCCTTTAATGACAGGTGTGCGAATTTGTCCGAACCATTTCGGACAGCCGACGATTCTAATTCGATAAGGCTTTCATTTCAAGGGAAAACATCCCTCAGCGCGCCTGCCCCGCCTGCTGCAACGGCATCTCCAGCCAGGCCGCCAGCCCGCCGCCAGTGCGTGCCTGCAGTGTTACCTGCCAGCCCTGCGCCGCTGCCAGTTGAAGCACGATGGCCAGCCCCAGTCCGGAACCACCGGTGCTGATGCTGCGCGACGCTTCCAGCCGGTAAAACGGGCGGAATACCGCTTCCATCTCGGCCGGCGGAATCCCGGGGCCGCGGTCGAGCACGCCGATGCGGCACCCTCCTTCCACCGTTTCAGCACGCAGGCTGACCGGCTGCCCGCCGCCATAGCGCAGGGCGTTCTCCAGCAGGTTGGCGAGAATGCGGCGCAAGGCGCCGATGGGCACCTCGAGCGTGATATCGGTCGTCTCGATCTGCACCCGGTCTGCCGCGCCGGGGGTGACGCGCACCAAGTCGGCCAGCAACCCGGGCAGTGCCACCCGCTGGTTCGCTTCGTGGCCCAGCCCGCGCGCCAGGGTCAGCACGTCGGCAATCAGGCGATCCATCACCTCGATGTCGCTCTCCACCTGCGCCGCTAGTTGCGGGCCGGGCTTGCGCACCAGCATTTCCACCGCCAGCCGCAGTCGCGCCAGCGGCGTGCGCAGGTCATGCGACACGCCGGCCAGCAGCACGGTGCGGGCAGCCAGCAAGTCCTCCACCTGTTTTGCCATTTCGTTGAAGTGCCGGCTCAAGGCCGCGATTTCCCGTGAGCCGGTTTCGGGCAGATGTTCCGGCTTCTGCCCTTGCCCCAGAGAAGTCACCGCCTGTTCCAGCAGATGCAGAGGACGGGTCGTGCGGCGTGCCAGCCACCAGGCTGCAGCCAAGGTCAGCAACACGCCGCCGGCCAGCGAAACCAGAAGCGCCAGAATCGGGCGTGGGCCGATGCGCTGATGCGGCAAGCCCACCGAGAGGCGCTCGCCGCCAGCAGGCAGCGACACCCAAAACCATTCCTCGTCGCCGACAAACTCGCGCGAACTGGTCACCGGTTCGCCCACGCGTGCGCTCAGCGCCGCAACCAGAAATTTCAGATAAGGCTCTTCCCAGGGGGGTGGGACAGCGCTTTGAGGGGGCTCGGCCCGCAATGCCAGGGCATGAGAACGCAGCAGTTCGATTTCGAAGGCAGGGCGCGTAACCGGCGGCAATTCACTCCAGGTCTGCGCGGACAACGTCATCAATCCAGCCAGATCGGCAGCCGAACGGCGCGCCATCGGCAACATAAGGAAGTAGAAGGTGGCGGCTGCCGTCACCAGTTCGAACGCAATGAAAAACACCACCAGCAGCAGGGCGTTCTGCTGCGTGAGGCTAAGCCGCGAGGACAGCCTCATGCCTCGCCGCCGCGCGGGTTGAAGAGATACCCCTCGCCTCGCACTGTGCGGATGTAAACGGGCTCACCCGGATTGGATTCGATCTTTCGCCGCAACCGAGTCACCCGGGTGTCGACGCTACGGTCATAAGGATTGCGCTCGTAGCCTTTCAACATGTCGATCAGCGTATCGCGAGACATCACCCGCAGCGGATGTTCGACCAGGATGCGTAACAATGCGAATTCGGCGGTCGACAGTTTCACCTCAACGCCATCCCGGGTTAACCGGTGGCTGTTGACATCGAGTCTGTACGGACCGAACGCAGAACCCGGAGCGGACTCAGCAGCACCTCCTTGCACCTGGCTGCGCCGCAGCAGCGCGCGCAAGCGGGCCAGCAATTCACGCGGACTGAACGGTTTGGCCAGGTAATCATCGGCGCCCATTTCCAGACCAACCACGCGGTCGATTTCCTCGCCGCGCGCCGACAGCATGAGGATAGGTACGTTAGACTGGCTGCGCAGGCGGCGTGCCAGCGACAAGCCGTCCTCGCCGGGCATCATCAGGTCTAGGACAATCACATCCGGCATGCCCTGTTCCAGGACTTGCCACATGGCTGCGCCGTCCATCGCCGTGTCGACGGCGAACCCACTGTCGCCCAGATAGGCCTCCAGCAATGTCCGCATGCCCGGGTCATCGTCCACCACCAGAATGCGGGCCGGTTCACCCTCCGTCATGGGCATGTTCCAAGCCGCATCACGGCAGTTCGACAGGAATCGGATTTGTACGCTTGCATCACTTGCATCAAGTAACAACCGAACAGGTTTTAGGGTACTCAAACCGGTTTCGCCAAACGGCCACTGGTCCCAACTCGAGGCAGGGGGTATGACACCTAAATCATCCTACCCTACTTCCGGGTGCTTCCTGCAGGGTGGTCACACACTGACACACACTGAAACACGATGCCACCCCGCGGACATACCCTGACCAATACGCACGCCCAGAATCCACCATACGCCATGAATGTGTGATGGCGTAAAAATGAGCGCCCCTTTCCTGGCTTGCCCCACGTGCCAGGAAGAAACGCTTACGCAATGCCCCGTCTGCCGCCCTGGCCGACGCCTATCGACAATTAGAAGGATAGAGTGACATGATGTTTGCTAAAAAAGTAACCCGACGCGAAATGCTTGCCATGACTGGCGCGCTGACCGCCGCATCCCTGCTGCCCACCGGCGAAGCCGTAGCTGCCGGCCGCAAGTCCGGAAGCACGACCACCACGACCACGCTGACGACTCAAGAAAAGAATGACCTGATCTTCATGCGCGAAGAGGAAAAGCTGGCCCGCGACGTTTACCTGACTTTGTTCGACGTCTGGGGCACGCCGGTCTTCGCCAACATCGCCACGTCCGAGCAGCAACACATGGACGCCATCCTCAATCTGCTGAACCTCTACAATCTGCCCGACCCCGCCGCAGGCAAACTGGTCGGCGAGTTCGTCAATGAGGAACTGCAGGCGCTTTATGACGCCCTGATCGAGCGTGGCAAACAGTCTGCGCTGGAGGCCCTGATGGTGGGCGGCGTGATCGAGGAAACGGACATCGAGGATCTGACCGCCGCCATGGCAACCTCGCGTCTGAGCAATATCGACAAGGTTTACCAGAATCTGCTTAACGGCTCCTACAATCATCTGCGTGCCTTCGCCAGCAACATCGAGTCGCTGACCGGGCAGTCCTATGTGGCCCAGGTGGTCTCGCAGGAAATCGTCGACAGCATTCTCGGGAGCTAGCGCGAACTTTTGCCCCGTCAGGTCTGCCTTGCTCGGGCCTTAATCGATCCTTGAACCCACTTATGCCACGCTTTCACCTGATCCTGCTGCCATCTATCCTGACCCTGGCGCTGCCAGGCTGGGTCGAAGCAGGCCCGAAAAAGGCGCCCGTCACGCAAGCCCGTCCCCTCAACCTGTCCCTGCCACGGGATGTGCTGATGCCCGCACCGGCCAGTGGACAGCATGATGAGACAGTGCTGCGCAATCTGCGAGCGCCTGCCCAAACGGGGGGCGGATCGAACGCCTCCGCTCAGCCGGCCCACCTGCCCTATGGGGCGGGCTATGAGCAGCGCCGCCAGGAAATGGGCGGAGCGGGTGCGGGTGCGGGTG
>DATMWS010000108.1:0-14673 GCA_035562135.1 Thiobacillus sp.
GGTGCGGTGATCGGCAGTGGTGCGCGCATCGGTGCCCGCACGGTGGTCGGGCCGAACTGCGTCGTCGGCGACCGGGCCCGCATCGGCGCCGATTGCCTGCTGCACGCCAATGTCACCCTGTATCACCGCTGCGAAGTGGGCGACCGTGCCATCCTGCACGCTGGCTGCGTGATCGGCGCCGACGGCTTCGGCTTTGCACCGAACGAAGGCCGCTGGGAAAAAATCCCGCAGATTGGCCGCGTGCTGATCGGCGACGACGTCGAGGTCGGCGCCTGCACCACCATCGACCGCGGCGCGCTGGAGGACACGGTGATCGAGGAGGGCGTCAAGCTCGACAACCTGATTCAGGTCGCGCACAACGTGCGCATCGGCGCGCACACCGTGATTGCCGCCTGCACCGGAATCGCCGGCAGCGCCAGGATCGGCCGCCATTGCATGATCGGCGGCGCGGCGATGATCTTCGGTCACATCGAAATTGCCGACGGCACCCGCATCTCGACCAACACGCTCATTACCAAGTCCCTGCCCAAGGCAGGCACCTACACGTCGGCGCTGCCGTTTTCCGAGCACGAGGTCTGGCAGAAAAACGCCGTCCACATGCGCAACCTCGACAAGCTGGTGAACCGGATCAAGCAGCTTGAAAAACGCCTAACCGAACTGGAAAGCAAACCATGATCATGGATATCGAGCAGGTCATGCAGTACCTGCCGCATCGCTACCCCTTTCTGCTGATCGACAGGGTCACCGAACTCGAACTCGGCAAGACCATCACCGCGATCAAGAACGTCACCATCAACGAGCCGTTTTTCCCCGGCCACTTTCCCGGCGCACCGGTGATGCCGGGCGTGCTGATTCTGGAAGCGATGGCGCAAGCCGCGGCGATCCTGTCGTTCAAGACCAAGAACTACACGCCGGAGCAGATCGGCATCGTCTATTTTGCCGGCATCGATGGCGCACGTTTCAAGAAGCCGGTCAAGCCGGGCGACCAACTGGTGCTCAAGGTCGACATCGTGCGCGAGATGCGCGGCATCTGGAAATACACCGGGCGTGCCGAGGTCGACGGCGCGCTGGTCGCCGAAGCGGAACTGATGGCCACCCTGCGCGACAAGCCTTAAATGACGAATATCCACCCCACCGCGCTGGTCGCCGCAGGCGCCCGGCTGGCCGACGGCGTTGAAATCGGCCCCTATACGATCATCGGCGAACACGTCGAGATTGGCGCAGGCACCACGGTCGGCGCCCACGCCGTCATCACCGGCCACACCAAAATCGGCGCGCACAACCAGATCTTCCATTTCGTCTCGCTCGGCGAGGCGCCGCAGGACAAGAAATATGCCGGCGAGCCGACCCGCCTGGAAATCGGCGACCACAACGTGATCCGCGAGTTCTGCACCTTCAACACCGGCACCGTGCAGGACCGCGGCGTCACCACCATCGGCAATCACAACTGGATCATGGCCTACGTGCACATCGCGCACGATTGCGTGGTGGGCGACCACACGATCTTTGCCAACAACGCATCGCTGGCGGGTCACGCCGAAGTGGGCGACTGGGCGATTCTGGGCGGCTTCACCGGCGTGCACCAGTTCTGCAAGATCGGCGCCCACGTGATGACCGGCATCTCCAGCGTCGTGTTCAAGGATATCCCGCCCTTCGTCATGGCCTCCGGCCAGCCCGCCGCGCCGCATGGTCTCAACAGCGAAGGCCTCAAGCGGCGCGGGTTTTCAGCCGAGGCGCTGGCCGCCCTGAAGCGTGCCTACAAGATTCTATACCGCGAAGGCAACACGCTGGCCGAGGCCCAGGCCAAGCTCGCGCCCGAAGCCGGCCAGCATGCCGAAATTCAGCAGCTGCTCGATTTCATCGCGCGCGCCGAGCGCGGCATCATCCGGTGATGGACCTCGGTGTGGTCGCCGGCGAAGCGTCCGGTGACCTCCTCGGTGCGCACTTCATCGATGCGCTGAAACAGCACCACCCCCATTTGCGCGCCGCCGGCATTGCCGGCCCGCGCATGATCGAAGCCGGCGTTGGGGCGATCTATCCGAGCGACAAGCTGGCGGTCAACGGTTACGTCGAGGTGCTGCGCCACCTGCCCGAACTGCTGTGGATCCGCTCGCGCATCACCCGGTATTTCCTGCGTGAACGGCCGCGCGTCTTCGTCGGCATCGATGCGCCGGATTTCAATTTCACGCTGGAAGCCAAACTCAAGCGTGCGGGCATTCCCACCGTGCATTTCGTCAGCCCGTCGCTCTGGGCCTGGCGGCCCGAACGCATCCACCGCATCAAGCAGGCGGTGTCGCACATGCTGGTGGTGTTTCCGTTCGAGGAAAGGATTTACCAGGACGCCGGCATTCCGGTCAGCTACGTCGGCCATCCGCTGGCCGACGTCATTCCGCTGGAGCCCGATACCGCTGCAGCGCGCGCGGCGCTGGGCCTGGTGAGCGGCCCGGTCATCGCGCTGCTGCCGGGCAGTCGGCTCTCTGAAGTGACGCGTCATGCGCGCTTGATGCTCGACGCGGCGGTGCGCATTCGCCGGCGCCATCCGGACGCGCAGTTCGTGCTGCCTGCCGCGAGCGAGGCGGCCGCGCAGCTGATCCGGCAGGCGCTGCAGGGGCTGGAATTGCCGTTGCACATTCTGGATGGCCAGTCGCACGCGGCGCTGGCGGCGTGCGATGTGGCGCTGGTGGCCTCGGGCACCGCCACGCTTGAAGCCGCGCTGTTCAAGAAACCCATGGTGATCACCTACCGCGTTCCCGCGCTCACCGCGACCCTGATGCGGAAGAAGGCCCTGCTGCCGTGGATCGGGCTGCCGAATATTCTGGCGCGCGATTTCGTGGTGCCGGAACGGGTGCAGGAAGCCGCCACGCCGGACAATCTCGCCGCCGACGCGCTGGCCTGGCTGGACGACGCGCCGCGCCGGCGCGCCGCCATCGAAACCTTCCGCGCCATGCATTTAAGTCTGCGGCAGGATGCCAGCGCGCGCATTGCCGAGGCGGTGCAGCCTTATCTGGTGGGGGGCGCATGACACTGCGCCCGCCTGTCGTATTGCATGTGGGGCCGCTTGGGCTGTGCGGCGTCGACGAAGCCGGCCGCGGTCCGCTGGCGGGGCCGGTGATGGCGGCGGCGGTCATGCTCGACCCCGATCGACCGATCGATGGCCTGCGCGACTCCAAGAAACTCAGTGCTGCCGCGCGCGAACGCCTGGCCGGTGAGATTCGCCTGCACGCCGCCGCCTGGTGTGTGGCCGAGGCCAGCGTCGCCGAGATCGACCGGCTGAACATTCTGCAGGCCACCCTGCTGGCGATGCAGCGCGCCGTGGCCGGCCTCGCGCGCGCGCCGGACGAAGTCTGGGTGGACGGCAACCGCTGTCCCAACTGGGCGTGGCGCTCGCAGGCGGTGGTCAAGGGCGACGACAAGGTGGCCGCGATCGCCGCCGCCTCGATTCTGGCCAAGACCGTGCGCGACCAGTTCATGGCCACGTTGCACGCTGAATATCCGGTTTACGGATTTGCCCGGCACATGGGTTACGGCACCGCGGCGCATCTGGCGGCCTTGCAGGCACACGGTGCCTGCCCGCAGCATCGGCGCAGCTTCGCCCCGGTTAAACTCGTTCTCGATCAAGCCCCCTTATTCTGAAATCTGAAAGGAAACCCCCATGGCCCTGTCTTTGTTCTTGCATGTGCTGGGTGTCGTTGTCTGGGTCGGCGGCATGTTCTTCGCCTACATGGCGCTGCGCCCGGTGGCCGCCAGCGTGCTGGAGCCGCCGCAGCGGCTGACGCTGTGGGCCGGCGTGTTCGGCAAGTTCTTCCCCTGGGTGTGGGCTTCGGTGGCGCTGATTCTGCTGACTGGCCTATACATGCTGATGCTGCTCGGCGGAACGGCCGCGCCGCACTACGCCATGGCCATGCTGGCGCTCGGCGTGCTGATGATGCTGATTTTTGCGCACGTGTTCTTCGTGCCCTACAAGAAACTCAAGCGCGCGGTCGGCGAGCAAAACTGGAAAGCGGGCGGCGCCACGCTGGCGCAAATCCGCATGCTGATCGGCATCAACCTCGGCATTGGGCTGGTGACGATTGCGGTGGTGTTTCTGGGGCGCGCCCTGGCGCCCTGATTAGGGTTCGTCCTGTGCCGGCGCAGCCAGCAGGCTTTGCACAGCCCGCCGGATGGCCTCTTGCTTCGCTTCGCACTGCAGCTCGGCATGAAACCGGCCGTCGCGATACAGATAGACCGTCGGCAGATGAAAAATGCCGAAGTAGCGCGCCACCCCGGTGGCCTCACTGACATCGACCTCAAACAACGCGTGGGTCAAACCGGATAGCGCATCCGGCAGCAGACGTTTCCATACCCGGCAGGCACCGCAGTGCGGCGCACTGAACAACACCACGGCCATGCCGGGGGCGGCGGCGAGGCGGCCGTGGAAATCGCCCTCGGCCAGCCGTGAAAAGACGGGTAGGGCGACGGCATCCGGGCTGCTAGAATCGCGGTTTTCGTCCGGGCGCTGCGTCATGCTGTTTCTCGAACTCTTCGGCTATCTGCTGCTCATCCTGGTGGCGGCAGAAATCTTTGTCAACGCGCTCGAACACCTGGGCGAAAAACTCAAAATCTCGGAAGGCGTGACCGGCTCGCTGTTTGCCGCGGTCGGTACCGCCATGCCGGAAACCCTGGTGCCGTTGCTGGCGATCTTTGCCGGCACGGGCAGCAGCGCCACCAACCAGGAAATCGGCGTGGGCGCCATTCTGGGTGCGCCGCTGATGCTGTCGACGCTATCGGTGTTCCTGATGGGCTTGGCGGTGCTGAAACGTCGCGGCCTGCTGGGCCACCTCACCCCGGAGAAGACCGGTCTCAAGCGCGACCTGGATTTCTTCCTGATGGCATTCGTGCTGGCCTTCGTCGCCATGTTCATCCCGCACGGTGAAGGCTGGGTGCGTGTGGGCATCGCCTTCGTCATGGTGACGATCTACTTCGTCTACGTGATGCTGACCCTGCGCGCGTCGGCCAAGCTGGTGGAAGAAGGCCACGCCACCGAGGCCGGCTCCCCGATGCTGCTGACTCGCCTGGGCCTGCCGCAAAACCTGTTTTTCATCGTGGTGCAGCTGGCACTGGGGCTGGCGCTGCTGGTCACTGGCGCCAAGGGATTCATTCATGGCGTGGAAGCCGCCGCGCCCATCATCGGCATCTCCGCGCTGCTGCTGTCGCTGCTGATCATTCCGATCGCGACCGAGTTGCCGGAAAAGATCAATTCGATTCTGTGGATACGCAAACACAAGGACACGCTGGCGTTCGGCAACATCACCGGCGCGATGGTGTTCCAGGGCACGCTGCTGCCCGCCATCGGCATTTCCCTCACACCGTGGGGACCGCAAAAGGAAGTGCTGCTGGGGGTGGGAATCACCCTGATTGCGGCGTTCTGGCTGCGCTGGGCCGCGCTCAACGGCAGCCTGCGCGTGTGGCACCTGTTCGTCAACGGCGCCCTGTACGTGACTTATCTGGTCGCCGTGCTGGTCTGACCCATACCACTCAGCCGGGCGGCTCGCGGCGGAAGGGGGCGTCCAGCTCGTCCATGTAGTGGCTGATGGCGTCGGTCTCGCGCTCCAGAAAGCGGTCAACCGCCTCGCGGAATTCGGCGTTCTCCAGCCAGTGCCAGGAATGCGTGGGGGTGGGGACCAGGCCGCGTGCGAGCTTGTGTTCGCCCTGCGCGCCGCCTTCGAATACCTGCAAACCGTGAACAATCGCATATTCGATGCCCTGCTGGTAGCAGGTCTCGAAGTGCAGCCCGGGCACGTATTCCAGCGTGCCCCAGTGGCGGCCATACAGCCGCTGGCTGTCTTTCATGCAGAATGAACAGGCGATGGCTTCGCCGTCCTTATCCGCAATGATCAGCAGCAGCTTGTCCGGCAGGGTCTCGCGCAGGTCCGCGAAAAAGGCGCGGTTGAGATGCGGTTCGCTGCGGTGGCGGGCGTAGGTGTCGGCGTAGCAGCGATAGAACAAATCCCAGTCGGCGTCGGTGCTCTCCGTGCCTTCGACCCAGCGAAAGCTCACCCCCAGCTTGTGCAGCTTCCTCCTTTCCTGGCGGATTTTCTTGCGCTTGTCGTGCGTCATCGCGGTGAGAAACGCCTCGAAATCCGCGTAGCCTGCGTTATGCCAGTGAAACTGGAAGCCGCTGCGGTGCGCCAGTGCAGTCGCATTGAGCGCGGCGTGGTCAGGCTCGGTGGGAAACAGGATGTGCAAGGACGAGTAACCCCGATCATGCGTGAGCTTGAGCGCGGCCTGGATCAGCGCCGCGCGGTCGGCGTCGTTCCGTGCCAGCAGACGCGGGCCGGGCACCGGCGAAAACGGCACGCAGCAGACCAGCTTGGGATAGTAGGCAAGGCCGTGACGGCGATAGGCGTCGGCCCACGCCCAGTCGAACACGAACTCGCCCCAGGAATGATGTTTGATGTAGAGCGGCATCGCGGCATCGAGGCGGTCGCCGCGAAACAGGGCCAGATGCACCGGCTCCCAGCCAATGTCGGCGCCAACGCACCCGGTGGTCTCCAGCGCATGCAAAAAGGCATGACGCAGGAAGGGCGAATCGCCGGCCAGTGCGTTCCATGCATCGGCGGATAACGCCGCAATGCGCGGAACGACGTGGATTACGGCTTCCGTCTCGGGGGGCTTTGCTTCAAAATGCACGTTTTGGCGAGTTTCCATCGAAAAACAAATGAACCTGCATGAATATCAGGCGAAACAAATATTGCGGTCGGGCAACATTAACACGCCGCGCGGCATCGCTGCGGCGAGTGCCGACGCCGCGGTAAACGCCGCCCGCGAGCTGGGTGGCGACGCCTGGGTGGTGAAGGCGCAAATCCACGCCGGCGGGCGCGGCAAGGCTGGCGGGGTCAAGCTGGTGAAGAGCCTGGATGCGGTGCGCGCGATGGCCGAATCGCTGCTGGGCAAGCCGCTGGTGACGATCCAGAACGCGCCCGACGGCCAGCTGGTGAACCAGGTGCTGGTGGAGGAAACCCTGCCGATCGCGCGCGAGTTGTATCTCTCACTGCTGGTCGACCGCGAAACCGAACGGGTCGCCATCGTCGCCTCAGCCGCAGGCGGCATGGACATCGAGGAGGTGGCCCACGCCACCCCGGAAAAGGTGCTGACCGAGATATGCGATCCGCTGCTGGGCGTGCAGGATTTCCAGAGCCGCGCGCTGGCGTTTGCGCTGGAATTGACGGGTGAGGCGTACAAGGATTTTTGCCGCCTGTTGCCGCAGCTGTATCGCCTGTTTGTTGCCAATGATTTGAGTCTGCTCGAAATCAATCCGCTGGTGGTGACGACCGACAACCGCGTGCTGCCGCTCGACTGCAAGATGAGCGTCGACGACAACGCGCTGTATCGCCGCAAGGCGCTGGCCGAACTGCGCGACGACAGCCAGATCGACGCCAAGGAAGCCGCGGCCAATGCGGCCAACGTTAATTACGTCGCGCTTTCCGGCAACATCGGCTGCATGGTCAACGGCGCCGGGCTGGCGATGGCGACGATGGATTTGATTCAACTGGAGGGCGGCGCGCCGGCCAACTTCCTCGACGTCGGCGGCGGCGCCACGCCCGAGACGGTGGCGCAGGGCTTCAAGATCATCCTGCTCGATCCCAATGTGCGCGCGCTGCTGATCAACATTTTCGGCGGCATCGTGCGCTGTGACGTCATCGCCGAAGGCATCATCCAGGCGGTGAAGGAGGTCGGCGTGAAGGTGCCGGTGGTGGTGCGGCTGGAAGGCACCAATGCCGAGCTGGGGCGTGAACTGCTGGCGAAATCGGGGCTGGCGATCATTGCGGCGGCAAGTCTCACGCACGCAGCCAAACTCGCTGTGGAGAAAGCAGCATGAGCATCCTCGTCAACAAGGACACCCAGGTCATCTGCCAGGGCTTCACCGGCAAGCAGGGCAGCTTCCATTCCGAACAGGCGATTGCCTACGGCACGAAAATGGTCGGCGGCGTCACGCCCGGCAAGGGCGGCCAGACGCATCTGAACCTGCCCGTATTCAACACCGTGCGCGACGCGGTGCGGCAGACCGGCGCCAACGCAAGCATGATCTACGTGCCGGCCGCGTTCGCCGCCGATTCGATCCTGGAAGCGGCCGACGCCGGCATCGAAGTGATCGTCTGCATCACCGAAGGCATCCCGGTGCTCGACATGCTCAACGTGAAAGCTGCCTTGCGCGCGAACGGCGCCAAGCTGATCGGCCCCAACTGCCCCGGCATCATCACCTCGGGCGAGTGCAAGATCGGCATCATGCCCGGCGTCATCCATCAGAAAGGCAAGATCGGCATCGTCTCGCGTTCCGGCACGCTGACCTACGAAGCGGTGCACCAGACCACCCAGCTCGGGCTGGGGCAGTCGACCTGCGTCGGTATCGGCGGTGACCCGATCAAGGGGCTGGATTTCATCGATTGTCTGCAGCTATTCGAGGCCGATCCGCAGACCGAAGCGGTGATCCTGGTCGGCGAAATCGGCGGCAGCCGCGAGGAAGAAGCCGCCGAGTACATTCGCTCGAACATGAAGAAACCGGTTGCGGCCTACATTGCCGGGCGCACCGCGCCCAAGGGCAAACGCATGGGGCACGCGGGCGCGATCATCGCCGGTGGCGCAGGCACGGCAGACGCCAAGATCCGCGCGCTGGAAGCCGCCGGCGTCGTCGTCGCGGCAAGCCCGGCAGGGCTGGGCGAGGCGGTGCAACTGGCAATCGGCGCCCGATGAAACTCGGCATCGCCCAACTCAATCTCACCGTCGGCGACATTGCCGGCAACGTGGCCAGCCTGCTGGCCGCGGCGAACGAGGCGCACGCCGCCGGCGCGGCCCTGCTGATGACGCCCGAGATGTCGATCTGCGGCTATCCGGCCGAAGACCTGGTGTTGCGGGCGGATTTCACCGCGGCATGCGCAGCGGCGGTTCAGCAACTGGCCGCCGCTGCGCCGCCCGGGCTCGCGCTGATCGTCGGTTATCCCGAACGCAGCGACGACGGCCTGTTCAATGCCGCGGCGCTGCTGCGCGGCGGCCGGGTCGAGACGGTGTATCGCAAGCACCACCTGCCGAATCATTCCGTGTTCGACGAGCGGCGCGTGTTCGACAGCGGCAACGCGCCCTGTGTGTTCGCCTGCGGCGGCCTGAATTTCGGCCTCAACATCTGCGGCGACATCTGGGAGCCGGGGCCGGCGACGTGGGCGATGGAGGCCGGCGCGGACTGGCTGCTGGTGCCGAATGCCTCGCCCTATCATCTCAACAAGGAGCGCGAACGGGTAGCCGTGGCGCGGTCGCGACTCGTCGAAGCGGGCTTGCCGATCGTTTACGCCAACCTGGTGGGCGGGCAGGACGAACTGGTATTCGACGGCGCCTCGTTTGCGCTGAGTGCCGGCGGCGAGGTGGTGGCGCAGTGCCCGGCCTGGCAGACGGGGTTGTTCTATCTCGAGCTTGCGGGCGACACCTGCACGGGGCCGCAGCACGCCCTGCCAGGCGAGGATGCCGCCGTCTACGATGCGCTGGTGCTGGCGGTGCGCGATTACTTCGGCAAGAATGGTTTCAAGGGCGCGCATCTCGGCTTGTCGGGCGGGATCGATTCGGCATTGACGCTGGCGATCGCGGTCGATGCGCTGGGCGCGGACAAGGTGCACGCGGTGATGATGCCGTCGGATTACACGGCCTCCATCAGCGTCGAGGATTCGCGCGAGATGGTGAAGCGGCTCGGCGTGCGCTATTCCGAAATCGCCATCAAGCCGATATTCGACGCCTTCGTGGCGCAGCTGGCGGGCGAGTTTGCCGGCCTGGCGACCGACACGACCGAGGAAAACCTGCAGGCGCGCACGCGCGGCACGCTGCTGATGGCGCTGTCCAATAAATTCGGCACGCTGGTGCTGACCACCGGCAACAAGAGCGAAATGGCGGTCGGCTACGCCACCCTGTACGGCGACATGGCGGGCGGGTTCGCGGTGCTGAAGGACGTGGCGAAAACGCGGGTGTACCGGCTGGCGAATTATCGCAACGGCCTGTCCCAGGTGATCCCGCAGCGCATCATCGACCGCCCGCCGTCGGCCGAACTGCGCCCAGACCAGACCGACCAGGACAGCCTGCCGCCGTATGACGTGCTCGACGCGATTCTGGCGGCCTATGTCGAGCGTGACCTGTCCGCACGCGACATCGTCGCGCAGGGGTTTGACGCCGAGACCGTGCGCCGCGTCATCCGCATGGTCGATCTCGCCGAGTACAAGCGCCGCCAGGCCGCGCCCGGCCCGCGCATCTCGCCGCGCAATTTCGGCAAGGACCGCCGCTATCCGATTACCTCGAAATACCGACCCGAAGGAGATTTGCCATGAAAAAAATCGAAGCCATCATCAAGCCGTTCAAGCTCGACGAGGTACGTGAAGCGCTGTCGGATATAGGCGTGACCGGTCTGACCGTCACCGAAGTCAAGGGCTTCGGCCGCCAGAAAGGCCACACCGAGCTGTACCGCGGCGCCGAATATGTGGTGGATTTTCTGCCCAAGGTGAAGCTGGAAGTGGTGATTGCCGACAGCCTGCTGGAACGCGCGATGGAGGCGATCATCACCGCCGCGCGCACCGGCAAGATCGGCGACGGCAAGATATTTGTGAGCGCAGTGGAACAGGTGGTGCGGATTCGCACCGGCGAATCGGGCGAGGCGGCGATCTGATTCATGGCGGCACGCGCCGCCTGGTTCAGGTCTCGTGGGGCTAGCGCCCTTTGATTCGCATGCGCGACATGCACCGGAAGGAGCGACCCTCTATGAGAAAACGCCTTAAACCCGTTCCGGCCTTTGCCTCGGAGGCCGAAGAGCGCACATTCTGGGAAACCCACGACAGCGCAGACTATGTCGACTGGTCGAAAGCCCAGCGTGTCGTCCTGCCCAATCTGAAACCCACGACCAACACCATTTCGCTGCGGCTTCCCCAACATCTGCTCGACGCCATCAAGGCCGCAGCCAACGCGCGCGACGTGCCGTATCAGTCGCTGATCAAGATATGGTTGCAGGAGAGGGTTGAGCATCAGTGACCCGCAGGCTTTGTAGTGAAGGCACAGCCTGAAACTGCAACACCGCTTCCGAGTTCTGATTCTGTACAGCCCCCTGATCCAGGGGGCTGTTCTTGTTTGTGCTGTGCATCAATGCCCGGTAGAGACTGTGGTGAAAACCCAATGCACATACATCCGGGCTGCCCTGAATGTGATCTGCCCCCTTTGGTCAGACCTTAGCCTAGTCTCGCGCATCGGGTCCATTCGTTTATCCCCTCCCGTTTTTTTCGGCCTGCACTCAGGTCGATCCGTTACTCATTTCGGAACTGGCCTGACAGAACCTGCGCGTGTGATAGGTCGGAAACGATCGCCGTGCCAGGCGCACAGCCCTTGGCGCGGGCAGGCATCTACATACCGCAAGGCGTATCGAAGCCACCTGCGAATGCATGGTCGCAACGTACTACGACTAAAGTTGTATAGACGGCTCGCGCAATACCCAGCACAGTCCCGCAGAACCCTCAGGCGCAACACTTGGGGATTATAAAAAGCAGGGGGAATCATGCATCGCAAATTTGATCACCGCGTGGGCGCCACGCAAGCGTCTCGACTGAGTCTGCTCTCTCTATCCGCGCGCGTCTGGGATAGGGCCGCTGACCTGCCGGCGTCCCTGAAACCGCTTATAGCCACAGGCAGCACTGTCTGTGGCGCACCGCGTGGGAATAGAACATCGGTTCTTAAATCGTGTCTGGGCAAACCCGATTGGGGGATGTGTTAATGCAAGACCTGACCCAATACTGTTCGTTTAGACGAAATTCGCGGCACTCCGTCGTTTTGACAAGGGCATCGGGTCGAGTAGAGCCGGAGAGCAGTCGCCTCTTTGGCCTCGGGGTCTGGGGCGAACATGGCTGGCATGGGGTGAATGCCGTCGCTTGACCATTCGGGGTTTCGACCAGCCGCGACTGCTGGCGCAGCGCAATCGGGACGCCTCGCGCAGCAACTCATTGAACCAGCGCCTTCGCAACCGGGGGCGCGTTGGGGGGAAATGCCCCGGAACGGGGCTGGGAACGGCGCATGAGCTGGACATGCCCGGTAAACGACAAACTTCGTTGCCTGACCTTGTGCACATCGGCGGCCTGATACATCAGCCAGCACACAGCGTAGTGCGCCAACACCCAGCCATAAAACTCCTGCCGGACACCCTCGGGCGTCTTGCTGCGCAGCACACGGCGGCGCTGTTGCAGATGCGTTTTCAACTCGTCGAACACCGCCTCCACCTCCCAGCGCTGGTGATAGAGCGTAGCCAGTTCCAGTGCGGGCGCACGTTCAGGATCGAGCAAGGTGGTGAGAAGCCGGTAACGCGCCTGCGCCTCGGGTATTCCCGGCAAGCTGTATTCAATCACGCGCAGCGTGATTCCATCCTGCTGGGTGCGGCGGGATTTTACGTCGGGGTAGACGACGGAGAGATACGAGCCGTCAGGCAGAGGGGTGTTCACCGGCAACTGCCGGTTGGAGGCGCAGCGCCACAGCAGTTGCGCGCCGGTCCTGCTTGCCGCTTGCCAATAGCGATAGCCATTGAAGCCGCGATCCGCCAGACACAGCATGGTTGCATCCAAATAGGACAGCAGGGGTTCGCATATGGCCCACTCGGCGCTGCGGTAGGGCCCCAGATTCGCGCCAAGGATGGCGTGGCTGGCGCATTCCACCAGCACCGCGCATTGCGCCTGCGGGTAGGCGGCGTGCCCGGTGCGGCTGCCGGGATAGCCGAACGCGGCCGCATTGGCCGCTTCGTCCGGCACTTCGAAGTTGCTGCCGTCCATGGCAACCAGACGCAATCCGGCATAAAAGGCTTCGGGTTGCCGTTGCGCGTCGGCCAGCGGCAGACAGGTACGTCGATGCAGTTCTTTCAGCGGTGCCACACCCAATTTGCTGCGCGCGGCACTGATGGAGGATTTGGCAACGGTCGGTGCGGCGGTTTCACCGCGCGCCCAGGCCAGCCCCTGGGCAATGACGGCAAAGACTTCTTCGTACGCCGCCTCGGGATACAGGCTCAAAGCCATGCAGTAGTAGGCCGTAACGGAAGCCGGCAGGCTGCGGATGCGCTGGCTGTTGACGCCTTGTTCGTCGAGTATTTGTTCGACCCGCTCTGTCGGATAAACACGCGCCAGCAAGCTTGCGCTCAGGTAGTCGCTGAGCCGCGCTCCCGCGCCTAACGCTGCCTTGGTTCGCGCCATTTTCACTCCCATCGGGGCAATGACTGAAATATAGGCGATTTTTATCTAAACGAACAGTATTGAGACCTGACCCCGAAACTTGCTCCCAAATCTGTGGGAAAAACCGTGAGACGTGAAACAGCACACATCAGAGTAAGCCAATACTCGACGCCGGGTAGGTGGGCGAGGCTGAAAGCATCGAACTTTTGGCAGGCGGCATTTGCGAGACCGTTTGAGGATAAAGCCAATTGGAAGAAGCATATGTTTGTATTGCTGTCGTATGCCTTTGGTCTCCTATTCCTTGTTTCACCGATAACTATGCTTATTGATGACGCGCTCAGTTGGCCTGTTCCATTGGAGCAGATGCGACAAACGAGCGGGGTATTAACTGATGTGGTTATCCAACGGCGTGCAACAAGTTATTTTGTTATTACTACATCGGAGGGTGGCGAACAGCGTTTCTTTAAGCCTGCTTTACGCAAATCTGATTTACGCGGACTAGTAGGCCAGCGTGTGACGGTATGGAGCCAAACTGGTTTCGTATTGTTTTATGGGCAAATTCAGGAACCCAGAGAAATACGGTTACTTGGCTCTAATAGAAATATTTTCAGGTACACAGAAAACATATCTCATTCCATCGATTTTGATGAGAAGGATCATTACTGGTTTCTGGCAATGCTGGCCTTCGGTTTGTTCCTGATAGCCAGACCCGTATGGAAGCATCGCAACCGAGTCGTTGAAACGCAACAATCTACCGAAAGAGGAGTGTAATCATGGCAGTGAATCCAGGAGAGCTATTGGTCGGGTTTATCGGATTGCAGGCGACGCCCACAACGATTGGCGCAGCTGTGCAGGGCGCAGTCCAGAATGGCAGTTACAGCGCAGCCGATCTTGGCGTAGCGGCATTGAATGGCACCAGCGCGATGGCAAGTTTTGGCGCTACGCTCGCGAATATATCCGGCCCGCTTGCAACCAAGGCGCTGGGCGGCTTGGCGGGCGCGGCGGCGCTAGCAGGGCTGGCAAATGATGCCAGCAAGATGAGTGATGAACTCAATAACGCCAGCACTGGCAATAAAATTTCCGACAGCACGCTGCTTCCGCTATGGGTAACGCAGCAGCGCTAGTGGCTGCTGTCGCGGGCACGATAGCTGCGGCAGGTGGTGCAGTTGTGGGTGCGCCATTAATAGTAGCCGGTTTGGCTACTGCAGCGGCTGTTGGCCTTGGATATGCAGCACTCATCGACGGTGATACTGATATAGCTGATGCTGCGGCAGATTTGCTCAGTGCCGCCAAAGGCCTCTGTGATTCCCTTGGTGCCGCGATGTCCAACCTGGCCGACAGCATGGCCGATGGCTTCATTGATTTCGGGCTTGGCTTTGGCGACTTCCTCAACGGCATCGGCGACGCAGTAAGCGATGCCTTCAACGCCGCCCGCAACTGGACCCGCCCCCGTGACCCCCTCGTCCTCGAC
>DATMWS010000109.1:0-14293 GCA_035562135.1 Thiobacillus sp.
GGGTGAACTTGATCGCGTTGTCGACCAGGTTGAGCAGAATCTGGCGGATGCGCGTGGGATCACCCAGAAGCGCGTCAGGCGGGGCGTCGGGCAACACCAGTTCCAGCTTCAGATCCTTTTCAAGTGCGCGTGCCAGAAACAGGGCCACCACGCTTTGTGCCAGCCTCACCGGCGAGAAGGCTACTTTCTCCACCACCATTTTTCCGGCCTCGATTTTGGAAAAATCGAGGATGTCATTGATGATCGTGAGCAGGCTCTCGGCCGAGCTCTTCAGCGTAGTGATGTATTCGCGCTGACGACCATCGAGCGGCGTTTTCAGCAGCAGCCCGCTCATCCCCAGAATGCCGTGCATCGGGGTGCGGATTTCGTGACTGACGTTGGCGACAAATTCCGATTTGGCGCGCGCCATTAGCAGCGCGGCTTCTCTCGCCGCTTCCTTGGCAGCTTCGGCAGCGCGGCGCTCGGAGACGTCGCGCATGATTGCCTGAATCACCGGTTTGCCTTCCAGTTGCATGGCATGCATGGCTATTTCGGCCATGAACACCGAGCCGTCCTGGCGTTTGCCCTGCCAGTCCATGATCGCATGACCTTCTGTGCGCGCCTGAGCGATGGCCCGGTTGGCATGGTCCATTGCATTGACGCCATTGGCTTGCGTAGGTGTGCCGAGTTTGGAGATGGGGGAGCGCAGAAAATCCTCCACCGAGTCCATGCCAAACAGCGACAGCGTGGCCGAGTTGCAATCGGTAAAGCCGGTTTCGTCGAGGATGACGACGGCATCGGAATTGGTCTCGAACAGGGTGTGGTATTTCTGTTTCTGGATCTCGATCTGGCGTGTTTGCGTCAGCATGCGGCGGCTCACCAGCACCGCCACGATTGCAGCCAGCAGCGTGGCGATGACGCTCAGCACCAGCATCAGATTGCGAGTGGCCTGGTAAGCGGTAAAAGTTTTTCCGAGCGCTTTTTCGTTGTCCTCACGCTGCAGGCGGGTCATGTTGTCGAGTGCTTCGACCAGGAGATTCTGGTAGGGGATGGCCTCTTCCTGCAACAGAGTCAGTGCACCGTAATTGTTCTCGTCGAGCGCAGCGTCAACTACGCTGAACATGATGGGCTGGTTGCTGAAGGTGATGGCATCCAGCTGAGCCAGTAGCTGTTTTTCCTCGGCTGAGTCGAGCATGGTCTGCAACTGGTTGCGATCCTTGGCATAGCGCTCCCCGTATTCCAGAAACCGCTGAAATAGTGCGTCTTTCTCCCAGGGGTCGATCGAAACCACGATGTTGTGCATCAGCAGTGCACGGTCTCGCAGGGTGTCGCGCATGCGCGAGGCCAATCGGGTTTTGACGTTGTTGACCGACACCACGTGTTCCAGCTCGGCATTCAGGTGGGCCATCTGGGTGACGCCTAGACCGATGACCGCGAGCATTAGCATCAGGGCGGCGGTGAAGCCAAACCCCACGTTGAACAGCAAGCCGCGCAACGGATAAGCAGCGACTTGCCCGCTCGCGGGCTTGGTCGAATGCTTAGTCGTTCCTTCAGAGGGGAGCATGGGCGGCATCGGCTTTACTCGCGCCGGAACGCCACGACGTGGTCGACTGCCAGCTTGATGCCGATCCTTTCGCCGATGGCGTGGTTGTGGTGCGAGGGCACCAGCGACAGCGCGCGCTGGCCGCTCGGCAGCTTCAGCGTGTAGAGGAATTCGGCGCCGCGGAAGGCCTTGTTCTCGACTTCGGCCAGCAGCAGGCTGTCGTCGTCGTGGATGATGTCGTCCGGCCGCAGCAGCACGTCGACGCGGCAGTTGCGCACGCATTCGTCGCAGCCGCTGGCGTCGCACTCGACCGGGATGTGGCCGTCCAGCACGCCGAGTTCGATTTCCACCTGATGGTCGTTGATGACCTCGCCGGTGACCAGCGCGCCCTGGCCGACGAAGTCGGCGACGAAGCGGTTGGCCGGCTCGTGATACAGGTTGTAGGGCGTGTCCCATTGCTGGATGCGGCCCTCGTGCATGACGCCGACCCAGTCGGCCAGCGCGAAGGCCTCATGCTGGTCGTGGGTGACGATGAGCGCGGTGGTGGATTCACGCTTCAGAATGTCGCGCACCTCGAGCGACAGGCGTTCGCGCAGTTCCACGTCGAGGTTGGAGAACGGCTCGTCCATCAGGATCAGACGCGGGCGCGGCGCTAGTGCGCGGGCGAGCGCCACGCGCTGCTGCTGGCCGCCGGAGAGCTGGTGCGGGAACTGGCCGGTGTGGCCCGCCAGGCCGACCAGTTCCAGCAGTTCGTCGATGCGCGCCTGGCGGGCTGCCCTCGATTCGCCGCGCAGGCCGAAGCCGACATTGTCCGCCACCGTCAGGTGAGGAAACAGCGCGTAATCCTGGAACACCATACCGACGCGGCGTTTTTCCGCGGCCAGCATCCAGCCGGGGCGGCTGACGACTTCGCCGCCGATGCGGATTTCGCCGGTCTGGATCGGCTCGAAGCCGGAAATGCAGCGCAGCGCCGTGGTCTTGCCGCAGCCCGAGGGGCCGAGCAGGCAGCCGATCGCACCTTCAGGCAGGGTGAAGGTGAGGTCGGCAATGATCTGTCGTTTGGCATACGACTGCGAAACCGAATCGAGTACCAGCTCAGCCATGGGAATGCGCGCCGCGCCAAGTCAGGAGAATGATGGGGATGATACCGGCAATGACGATGGCGAGCGAAGGCAGCGCGGCGCGCTCCCATTCGCCTTCCGAAGTCATCTCGAACACCCGCACCGCCAGCGTGTCCCAGCCGAACGGGCGGGTCATCAGGGTGATCGGCATTTCCTTCATGATGTCGACAAAGGCGAGCGCCGCCGCGGTCAAGAGGCTGGCGCGCAGCATCGGCAGGTGCACCCGCGTCAGCAGACCGGCGGCATTGACGCCGAGGTTGCGCGCGGCTTCATCGACGTTGCGGGTGATGCGGTGCAGCCCGCTGTCGATGGGGCCAAAGCCCACCGCGAGAAAGCGCACCAGGTAGGCCAGCAGCATGACCAGCAGCGTGCCCTTGAGGATTTCGGTGCCGCTGAAGCCGAACCAGGCGCGCCCGGTATCGATCAGCCAGTTGTCCAGCCAGGCCACCGGAATGAACAGTCCCACCGCCAGCACCGCGCCGGGGAAAGCGTAGCCGAGGGTGGCGAGGCGCTGCGTCCACACCATCGCCCAACCGGGACGCTGGCGCCCGGCGTAGGCGAGCAGCAGCGCCACTGCCACCACCATCAGCGCACCGATGCCGGCCAGCAGCACCGAATGCCAGGCAAATGCCCAGTAGCGGCTGTCGAGGTCTTCGCTGATCACCTCGCGCGTCCACAGCGCCAGCTGGGCGACCGGGATGAGGAAGGCGATCGTCAGCACCGTCCCGGCGTACAGGAAGGCCAACGCGGCGAATGCGGGCGACAGCCTGATGCGGCGCTGCGCTGCGCTGCGGCCCACTGTGCTGTAGCGCATCTGCGTGCGTGAACGCTGCTCGAACACCACTGCGACCAGCACGAACAGGATCAGGATCGAGGCGAGCTGCGCCGCCGCGGCCAGCGAAAACAGGCTGTACCACGCCTTGTAGATGGCGGTGGTGAAGGTGTCGTAGTTGAAGATCGCCATGGTGCCGAAATCAGCCAGGGTTTCCATCAGCGCCAGCATCAGGCCGGCGGCAATCCACGGCCGCGCCATGGGCAGCGCTACCCGGAAGAAGCCCCGGGTACGGGAAAGCCCGAGCGACTGCGCCGCTTCCAGCGCGATGGCCCCTTGTGTCGCAAAGGCGTTCTTGGCGATGAGGTAGACATAGGGATACAGCGCCAGCGACATCACCAGGATGACGCCGCCGCGCGAGCGGATTTCCGGCAGGCCGGTGAGGCCCCAGCCTTCGCGCAGCCAAGTCTGCAGTGGGCCGGTGAAGTCTAAGAGACCGATCGCGACGAAGGCGGTGACGTAGGCGGGCAGCGCAAGCGGCAGCAGCAGCGCCCAGTCGAACAGGCGGCGGCCGGGAAATTCGCACATCGCCACCAGCCAGGCCAGCGAGACACCCAGCACGCTGACGCCGATGGCCACGCCGAGCACCAGCCACAAGGTGTTGCCCACCAGTTCGGGCAGCACGAATTCGGTCAGGTGGGCGAGGATGTCGCCTTCGACCTGCGCGAACGAAGAAAAGGTGACGATGACCGGCACCAGCACCAGCGCCGCAACCGCGAGGGCGAACAGCATCCAGCCACTGAGACGGGGCCTGGCGTCAGGTAAAACAAAAACGCCCGCAGCGGGCGTTTTTGTAGGGTCGACAACGATGTCAGACAAAATGGATCACTTAAGAATTATTTATAACCGGCGCGATCCATCAATTTTACGGCCTTGACCTGCAGGCTGCCAGCCTCTTTCACGTTGATGAGGTTTTGCTTGAAGCTGCCCCAGGCCGCCACGGTCTTGTCCGGCGCAACCTTGGGGTTGACCGGGTATTCCAGATTGACGTCGGCGAACAGGTTCTGCGCCTTGTCGGACGACAGCCACTCGATCAGCTTCTGCGCGCCGGCCGGGTTTTTGGCATGGCGGGTGACGCCCGCGCCGGAGATGTTGACGTGCACGCCGGCAGCCTTGCTCTTCAGGATCTGGTTGGGCCAGAAGATCGCCAGCGGCAGCGTGGGGCTTTTCTCCATCAGGCGGCCGAAGTAATAGGTGTTGACCAGGGTGACGTCGCACTGCCCGGCGGCCACAGCTTCCATCGCCTTGGTGTCATCGGGGAAGGGCGAGGTGGCGAGGTTGTTGACCCAGCCGGTGACGATGTCTTCGGTTTTGCCTTCGCCATATTCGGTGATCATCATCGCCACCAGGCTCTGGTTGTAGACCTTCTTCGAGGTGCGCAGGCAGAGGCGGCCTTTCCATTTCGGGCTGGCCAGATCTTCGTAGGTCGACAGGTCCGCGGGTTTCACCTTGCCAGTGTTGTAGACCATCGTGCGGGCGCGCACCGACAGGCCGAACCATTCGTTGCCGGGGTCGCGCAGGTGGGCCGGCACGTTGGCCAGCAGGGTTTTCGACTGGATCGGGCGCAGCAGGCCTTCTTCCGACGCCTGCCACAGGTTGCCGGCGTCCACCGTCAGCAGCATGTCGGCCGGGGTGTTTTTGCCTTCGGCTTTCAGGCGCGCCATCAGCGGGCCTTCCTTGTCGGTAATGAATTTGATCTGCACCCCGGTGTCGCGGGTGTAGGCATCGAACAGCGGCTTGATCAGCTGTTCGTTGCGTGCGGAATACACCACCACCTCTTCGGCCAGCGCGGGCAGGGCGGCGGCAGTGAGCGCCAGGGCGGCGAGCAGTCGGGTCAGTGTCGGCTTCATGTCGGGGCTTCCTCTGTAGGGTTGATGTTCGTAATCGTACTAAAAATGAGAACGGTTATCAATAACAAAAATAAAATTGTTAACCCATGATGATTCATGGCTTCTCGAACTGAATCAGCGTCTGCAGCTCACCCTCGAATACGGCATCCAGCTGGATGCGCCCGGGTTGTTCGACGAGCGTCAGCCCGGGCTGCGGCTGCGGGCTGACGTCGATCAGCCTGAGTACCTGTACCGGATAGTCGATCTCCAGCGTCACCCGCATCGGGTAATAGCCGTCGAGAAACTTGCGCATGTAGGGGCCGTTGGTCAGGTTGAAATACCCATTGCCGGTGTTGCGCAATGCGCGGGTTTGCGCCGACAGGCACAGCCGTGCACCGGGTTTGACATTGCGCAGCTGCACGCTGGCGCCTTCGATCCAGGCCTGTTCGATACCACGGGCGATGTCGATTTTCAGGTCGCGCACAAAGCCTTCGCGAAAGGTGATCTGCGCGCGCGGCACAGCGTCGAGATGGTCGTGGCATTGCGATAGGCCGACCCAGCCGGAGGCCAGGCTGTCGGTCTCGATGCGGATGCGATTCTGGTGATGGTGAACGGGTTTGGCGGGCGGCGTTTCGAGGAAGTGCAGCGGCCCCTCGTTGACTGCGCTCGCGCTTTCAAAACTGAGGTCGGCTGCGGCGTGTGTCAGGCTGACACTCAATGCAGCTGGCAGCAGCAGGCTGCGCCAGAATAATTCGATAAGCAATCTATTCGGCGGCAGCATCAACAGGCTGGATTTGCCCGGGTGAAATGACGCGTCTTCCACCGTCAAAACGTTCGCGCCAGTAACGGTCGCCGAGATTGGAGACCATGACCACGCCCGTGCGGCTGCTCGCGGCATGCACAAAGCGGTCATCGCCCAGGTAAATGCCGACATGGGAAAACGCACGGTTGAGGGTGTTGAAAAAGACCAGGTCGCCTGGCTGGAGTTCCGCTTGCGCCAGGGGTTGGGCGGCCTCGCTGATCGCGCGGCTGCCGCGCGGCAGCAGGATTCCGGTGGTCTGTTTGAACACGTGGCCGACGAAGCCGCTGCAATCGAGTCCGGTTTCGGGCGAGGTGCCGCCCAATCGATAGGGGCTGCCCACCAGGCTGACCGCGTAGATGGGGATATCCTCGGGTGGCGTGTTGGCGTGTGCGGGATGCACCAGCAGCAGGGTCAACAGCAGCAGGACAGGCTTCATCGAATAATAATCTGCTCTATAGTTAATTAGGAATACGGCCATATGTGGCGAATCTTGACCCTGAGGACGGCACCATGAGTGAAACGCAAACACCCGCTTCAAGCGAAACCAGTATCCCGGATCGTACGCAACTTGTGCAATGGCAAGACGAGGCCGCGGCTGCGGCGTCCGAGCCAGACTTGCGCGAGCGGGTGCGCGAACTGACCGCGCGCGCCCTACACGAGCGCCGCATGGCCCTGAATGACCTGCGCGAGATCGTCAGCGCGATTACCTCGGGGGTGGGCAGTGGCCTGGCCGCACGCGGCGGCGAGATGAAGGACGGGCTCAAGCAGGCCATCGCCGGCCTCGACGACGCCGTCGGCAGCGCAGCGCAGGCGGCCTCCTACACCTTGCAGGAAGCGGCCGCACAGGGGAAAGCATTCAAGGACAACGAACTGAAAGCCAGCCTGGAACAACTGCGCGACCTGGAAACCCAGTTCGTCGACAGCCTGAAGCAGACCGCCAAACAGTCCGGCGGCAAGCTGAAGGAAGAACTCGAAACCCTGAGCGAGCATCTGAAACACAGCGGCACCCGCACCGGCGAGCAGGTGCGCGAAGCGCTGCAACAGTTGGCGGGCGGCGTGAAAGCCAGCAGCGAGGCAGGGCGCGCCGGCTTGACCGACTCCGCCAGCACGGCCACCGAGCGCCTGTCACAGGTAGCGAGCGGCATTCTGGCAGCCTTGTCCGATTCGCTTAAACGGCAGAGCGAACGCCTGCGCTCCTGACCACGGTTCACCCGGCAGCGGAAACGCTGCCGGCGCGTCGCTTGCGGCTACACTCTCGGCATTGCCGATTCCAATAAAACAACGATGCTCTGGGAAACCATTTCGGTTGTGCGCGACCTGCCGCGATTGCACGAAATCGCCACGGTGATGATTCGTTATGGGTGGGGTGATCTGGTGCGCCTGCTGGGCATCAGCGGCGCGCTGGAGCGCGCCGGGCGGATTCTGCATAGGCAAAGCACCAGCGAAATCGGCCAACTCGAGGCACCGGTGCGCATCCGTCGCGCACTGGAAGAACTGGGGCCGACTTTTGTCAAGCTGGGACAACTGCTGGCGACGCGGGTGGACATGTTTCCGCCGCACTGGATTGCGGAATTCGAAAAGCTGCATAGCCAGGTGCCCGCGGTGCCCTACGAAATTCTGCACCCCGACCTGGTGGCCGCCATCAAGGGCGAACCTGCCGAGGTGTTTGCCGAATTCAGCCCGGTTCCGCTGGCGGCAGCGTCCATCGCGCAGGTGCATCGCGCCACCCTCAAGGACGGCACGCCGGTCGTCGTCAAAATCCGCCGCCCCGGCATCGAGGGGGTGATCCGGGCCGATCTGCGCATTCTGGAACACGCCGCCAAACTGCTGGAAAGCGAAGTGCCTGATTTCCGGCGTTACGACCCGGTGCATATCGTGTCGCAGTTTCGCCGCTCGCTGAACCGTGAACTCGACCTGGCCAAGGAGGCGCGCAACATCGACCAGTTCGCGCGCCACTTTGCCGACGACCCGCTGGTGAAGATTCCCAAGGTGTATTGGGAATTCACCAATGACCGCGTCAATGTGCAGGATGAAATTGTCGGCTTGGCAGGCGTGGCTCCGGACAAGCTGCGCGCCAGCGGACTCGATCCCAAGCTGCTGGCGGCGCGCGGTGCCGACGTGGTGCTGCGCATGGTGCTGGAACACGGCTATTTCCATGCCGATCCCCACCCCGGCAATGTCCTGTTCCTGCCCGACAACCGCATCGGCATGATCGATTTCGGCATGGTGGGGATGCTGACTCATCCCCGCCGCAATCAGATTGTCGACATGCTGCATGCCCTGACGTGCAAGGACGAACAGGCGCTGCTGCAGGTGCTGCTCGACTGGAGCGGCGATTCGGTGCTGGATGAAGACCGCCTGGCCTACGACGTGACGGAGCTGCTGCAAAGCTACGACGATCTGCAGCTCAAGGACGTGAAGATCGGTGCGCTGCTGAACGACATCACGGCCCTGATGCGCGAAAATAATCTGGTACTGCCCGCCGACCTGACCTTGCTGTTCAAGACGCTGATCACGTTGGAAGGACTGGGGCAGCAGCTCGACCCCGAGTTCCATATGATCGACCACGTGACACCGTTCGTGGAGCGCATCATTCAGCAGCGCTACACCCCGCAGGCGCTGATAGCGCGCGGGCGCAAGAGCGTGCGCGAGGCGCTGGAAGTGGTGGCCGACTTGCCGCGCGACCTGCGGCACCTGCTGCGGGATATGCGGCGCGGGCGGGTGAAGATCGATCTCGACCTGAAACGGCTGGACCAGTTTGGCCATCAGCTGGACCGCGCCAGCAACCGGCTGACCATGGGCATCCTGACCGCCTCGCTGGTGGTGGGCTCCAGCATCATCATGACGGTGGAGGGCGGCCCTCATCTATTCGGCCTTCCCTTGTTCGGCCTGCTGGGATTCCTGATCGCGTTTTTCAACAGCCTGTGGATCATCTTTTCCATCTGGCGCTCGGGCAAGCACTGACCTGCTGGCATCAAGCAATGCACGTGGCACTGGCGTCCCGGGCGGCGTGACTGGCGGCCAGCTGCGCCAGCGGAACGGGCCGCCCCAGAAAATAACCCTGCGCTTGGGCAATGCCCAGGCTTTCGACCTTGCGCAGCACGGTTTCGGATTCCACGCCCTCGGCCACCAGCGCATAACCCACTTCGCTCATCATTCGCGCGAAATCCGCTACCACCTGGCCGGCACGGTTGTCCTGCCCCAGCTTGTTCACCAGGGAAATGTCGAACTTGACCACATCCACCGGCAAGTCGACCAGGTAGCGCAGCGGCGAATATCCGGTGCCGAAGTCGTCCATGGCGATGCGGTAGTTCACCGTGCGCAACAAGTCGAGATAGGTGCGCACCTCGACCATTTGCGTGATGAGCGAGGTTTCGGTAATTTCCAGCATCAAGGGGTGGCGCGCATTGTGACGCGACAGTTCCAGAAGGTGCGAGACGACTTCGGGGCGCGAAATGCTCTGCGCCGACAGGTTGATCGAGATGCCTACACCCGGCGGCAATTGGCTTGACGAAAGGTCGGCGTCGACCTGATGGAGCACTGCCAGATCGAATTCGGTTTCCAGCCGACGGCTGCTGACCACCGGCAGGAACGCTTCCGGCATGATGAGCTCGCCGTGGTAGAGAATGCGTGCCAGCGCCTCGTAATAATCCACCTGGCGTCCCGGCAGGCCATGAATGGCCTGGTAGTGCATTTCGATCATGCCGGGGGTGGCCATGGCCTGGAACAGGGCGCTGGTCTCGCGGCTGGCCACCAGCGTCTGCGAGGCGCGCTCGGTGTCCTCGCCATACAGCGCGATGCGGGCGCGCCCGGGCTGCTTGGCGGTATACATGGCGATGTCGGCCTGTTTGGGCAGTTCGTCGACATGCTCAAGCTGATCGGCTGCGCAGAAGGCGATGCCGATGCTGATGCCGACCGGCTCTTTGATCCCCAGATTGCCAAAGTCTGCGGCTTCGAGCAGGCTCTGGCAGCGCTGCGCGATCTGATTGGCCTGGGCGGGCGTGGTACGCGACAGGAAGGTGGCAAATTCGTCGCCACCCAGGCGATACAGGCGATCGTTGGCGCGCAGTGCCATCACCAACGCATCGGAAATGATGCTGAGCACGCGGTCGCCCTTGGCGTGGCCATAGGTATCGTTGATGGTCTTGAAGCGGTCGCAATCGAATAGCAGGAAGGCCACGCCCTGCGGTTCGTTTTTCAATTCCTGACGGAAATGCTCCCAGTCTTCTTCGTAGGCGCGCCGGTTGTGGCAGCCGGTGAGCGCATCCTGGCGTGCCTGCGAGTGGAATTCGCGGTTCTGGTGTTCCAGCGAACCGTGCAGTTCGCGCAATTGCAGCTGGTAGTCGTACAGCGAACGGCGGATGTTTTCCAGTTCGCTGATGCGCATGGCCTGCGAACGCGACGGATTGGAGCTGAAACGACCGTGCTGCATGGCATCGATATCCTGCGACAGTCGCCGCAACGGACGCACCAGCAGACGGTTGTACGCCACGAAAGCCAGCAGTGCAGTGGTCACCAGCAGCACAAACAGCACGAGCAGGGTACGCGACAGGATGGTCTGGAACCGGAGTTGGTCGGAGTCGGGTCGGGCGCTGAAACTCAGGTGCGAAAACAGTTCCGGCGCGGCCAGTGTTTCGCCCGGCTTGAGTGCCAGACTGACGCTGGAACTATCCGTGAATTGGAGCGTTTCCTGACGCAACAGGGCCGGCATGAAATCGAGCCGGATCAGGCCGTGGCCGAGCAGGGTTTGCCGCCGCTCATCGCTGTAAACCGGGAATGCGTAGTACAACGCAATTGCACCTGCCTCGTTGACCAGCCAGCTGGAGGTTTGAAACGGCGGCACGCTGGCCGGCAGCCTGGCCGGCAAACCGTTTTTTGCCGGGCCGGGAGCAAGCAGTGTACCGGACGGGTTGTACAACGCCGCCCGGACAAAGCGGCTGTTCAGCATGCCGCTTTCGTATACCCGCTGGTCCCGCCAGTAGGTGTAATACTCGGGCAGCACCAGCTGTTGTCGGGTTTCATCCCACTGCGCCAGATTGACGGCCTGCTTTTCCGTCTGGCTCAACAGACGCTGAACGGCGGCAGCCAGCTCGGATCGCGTCGCGGTCTGATTATGCTGTTCCAGACTGCGCGTGACGGCACGCGTTTGATAGGCAGCAAAGCCCCCGATCAGGCTCACCAGCACCAGCAGCCCGGTGATGAAAGCGAGCGCGATCTGAATGATGGAGACAGAGGCAGGCCATTTCATCGGGATGGGGCCTGTTGAATGTTTTCCAGGAATTTGAGCGTATGTTCCAGCAGATCAAACTCATGCTCTCCATTCATGAAATGGTTGGCACCGTTTACGACCACCATGGGGGCCTGAACATGCTGCAATGCCTTGAGCCAGCCACGTTCCAGCAGGTTGTCCTCATTGCCCATGATGAGCTTCACGCTGACCGGCGATTGCTTCAATGCAGCCAGCAGGCGTGCCTGATCCCAGCGTACGTACGACAGCAGGCCTTCAGGTGTAGAGGGATATTTTCTGCAGAATGACAAGGTCTGGTTGACCAGCGCGCGCTGCTTGCGGAGTACACGGTCTTCCAGTTGCGCGATCAGGGCATGGCGCGCAGCCGTGCCGATCTGGGCTTCGATCAGCGAAGCGCCGATATAGGCTTTTACGGCCGCATCGGGTTTGGCCGACAGATAGGCCAGCAACTGCAGGCTGCCAAAGCTGTGGCCGACCAGTACGATGGAGCGGTGGCCGTGCGATTTCAGCCAGCTCACCCAGCGTCCAATTTCGGCCACATCGTCATCCAGGCTGTGTTTGTGCACCGCTTCGCACGCCAGACTTTGTACCCGGTTGGGAATGTTCAGGCTGAGGGTGGGCGACAACACCGTATAGCCTGCGTCTTGCAGGCCGCGGGCCAGCGTGGCCACGGTGGGAAAATCGCGCGTCTGCAAAAAGCCGTGCAACAGCAGCACGGCGGGTTTGCTTCGCTCGCCGATCAGATAATCAGCGCTGGCGGTAATGCCGGCGCGCATCTCTTGCTGGGCAATCACCGCGTGGGCGGCAGTCGGGAATACTGATATCAGCAAGCAAAACAGGTAAATGCGCATGGCAGAACTGGATAGGCGGAATCTATGGACATAACGGCAGGTGGCCAATGAAACTGAAGGAGGATGCGGTCGGTTCGGCCGCGGCCGGATGTTACACTCCGACTTGAAATCTGGTCCAAGAATGTTTGATCTGAAAAGCAAATTTTCCCCTGAAGGCGCGTGTGCCGCGGTGCTGCCTGGCTGGCGCTCACGTCCGCAGCAGCTCGCCATGGCCGAGGCGGTCGAGCGCGCAATCGCCGACAACAGCGTGTTGCTGGCCGAAGCCGGAACCGGCACCGGCAAGACGCTGGCCTACCTGATTCCCGCCCTGCTGTCGGGCGGCAAGGTGGTGATCTCCACCGGCACCAAGGCGCTGCAGGACCAGCTGTTTCATCGCGATCTGCCGGCCGCGCGCCGCGCGCTGAAGTCGCCGGTCAAGGTGGCCTTGCTGAAAGGCCGCGCCAATTACGTCTGCCATCATCACCTGCAACGCAATTTAAGCGATGGCCGTTTTGCCCACCGCGACGATGCCGCGTGGCTGGCCAAAATCGCCCGCTTTGCCGAAACCAGCAGCAGCGGCGACCGTGCCGAAGCCGAAGGCATTCCCGAGGACGCCACCGCCTGGCATTACGCCGTCTCCAGTCGCGACACCTGCCTCGGCGGCGAGTGCAGCCACTTCAAGGACTGCTTCGTGATGGCGGCGCGCAAGGCCGCGCTCGATGCCGAAGTCGTGGTGGTCAACCACCATCTGTTCTTTGCCGACCTGTGGCTGAAGGACGAGGGCGTCGCTGAACTCTTGCCCGCCTGCAACACCGTGATCCTCGACGAGGCGCACCAGCTGGCCGAAACCGCCGCGCAGTTTTTCGGCGAGACGCTGTCCACCGCGCAGCTGCTCGACCTGGCGGGCGACACCAAACGGCTGGCGGCGGTGAAGGCGGGCGATTTCCCCGCCCTGCGCCGCGCCGCGGAGGACCTCGCCAAGGTCGTGCGTGACCTGCGGCTGGCGTTTCCGCAGAATCCGGTCAAGTCAACGCTGGCTGAGCTCACGCGCTACGAAAAATGGCCGGATGCGCTGAAGACCCTGTCGGCGGCGCTGGATGAAACGGCGAAGCTGCTGGAAACCCAGGCCGAGCGCGACGCCGACCTGAAAAACTGTTTCGAGCGCGCGCAAGGTGTGCAGGCCACCCTGGCCAGCTGGCAGCGCGCCGACGATCCCGAGAATCCCCGCGTGCGCTGGCTGGAAACCACCCTGAGTTCGCTGCTGCTGCACGCCACCCCCCTGTCGGTCGGCGCGATGTTCGGCGCCAAACTCACCGAGCGCGCCCAGGCGTGGATTCTCACCTCGGCCACCCTTTCCGTCGGCGGCGACTTCACGCACCTCAAAACCCGGCTCGGTATCGAGACCGCGGAAACCCTGTGCGTCGACAGCCCCTTCGATTACCCGCGCCAAGGCGTGCTCTACGTCCCACAGAATCTTCCCGCGCCCAACACCCCCGAGTTCACCGACGCCGTCGTCAATGCCGCCTTGCCGGTACTGGAAGTCAGCCGCGGCCGTGCATTCATCCTGTTCACCAGCCTGCGCGCGCTGGAAAAGGCGCGCGGCCTGTTGATCGATGCCTTCAAGTTCCGCGGCTGGGATTACCCCTTGCTGGTTCAGGGCGACGCGCCGAAAAACGAACTCCTCGCACGTTTTCAGAAAGCCGGCAACGCCGTGCTGCTCGGCAGCCAGAGTTTCTGGGAGGGCGTCGACATGCCCGGCGACGCGCTGTCGGTCGTCATCATCGACAAGTTGCCGTTCCAGCCGCCCGACGATCCGGTCGTCGCCGCGCGCATCGCCCAGGCCGAGAAGAACGGCGGCAAGCCGTTCATGGATTATCAGTTGCCGCATGCGGCGCTGAGTTTGAAACAAGGGGCGGGGCGTTTGATCCGTACCGAGACGGATCGGGGCGTGTTGATGATTTGCGATACGCGGTTGGCGGACAAGCCGTCTGGCAAGTTGCTGTTGAATGCGTTGCCGGCGATGACGCGGACGCGGAAGCTGGAGGTGGTGGAGCGGTTTTTTGCTGCGCAGATTTCATCCTGAAAACCTCTCCACGGAGACACAGATGA
>DATMWS010000110.1:0-4557 GCA_035562135.1 Thiobacillus sp.
TCAGGATGAGGATGACGAAACCGACCAGCAGCACCACCACCAGCCCGGCGAACACTTTCCAGTTGAGTCCGCCGAGGAACAGGATGCCCATGGCGATCGACACGATCACGACGAAGGCGCCGAAGTCCGGCTCGCGCAGCAGCAGGGCGCCAGCCAGAATCATCACGCCAGCCATCGGCAGGAAGCCTTTCTTGAAATCGTGCATGAAGGCGGCCTTGCGCGTCGTGTAGTCGGCGGCGTACAGCACGGCGAGAAACTTCATCAGCTCGGAGGGTTGCAGGTTGGCGAAGCCGAGCGGGATCCAGCGGCGGCTGCCGTTGACCTCGCGCCCGATACCGGGGATCAGTACCACCACCAGCAGCAGCAGGCCGGCGAGGAAGAGATAGGGCGCCGCCTGCTGCCACACCCGCATCGGCACCTGGAAGGCGGCGACGCCGACGCCGATGCCGAGCACGATGAAGATGCCCTGGCGCAGCAAATAGAACTCGCCGTTGTACCCGGTGTATTTGGCCGCTTCGGCAATCGCGAGCGAGGCGGAATACACCATCACCAGCCCGACTGCCAGCAGGCCGAGCGCCAGCCACAGCAGACCGAAGTCGAGCTCGGCACTGGGTTTGGGCGCGCGCGCGGTGTAGAGCATCAGCCTGCCGCCCTTTTCGCCGCCAGCTTTTTCACGGCATCAACAAACACTTCGGCACGATGGATGTAGTTGCGGAACATGTCGAAGCTGGCACACGCGGGGGACAGCAACACCGCATCGCCGGGATGCGCCAGACGCTGCGCCAGTTCGACCGCTTCGGGCAAACCGGCAACCGGATAGCTGTCCACCCCACTGCCCGAGAGGGCGGCCGCGATCAATGGCGCGTCGCGTCCGATCAGCAGCACCGCGCGGGCGTTGGCCTTGACCGCGGCCTTGAGCGGGCTGAAGTCCTGCCCCTTGCCGTCGCCGCCCAGAATCACCACCGCCTTGCGCGCACCCATGCCGTACAGCGCGGCTTCGGTGGCACCGACGTTGGTACCCTTGGAATCGTCGTAATAGGTCACGCCCTCGATCTCGGCGACCTTCTCCACCCGGTGCGGCAGCCCCTTGAAGTGAATCAGGCCACGCAACAGCGCTTCCATCGGCAGGCCTAGCGCGCGAGTCAGCGCCAGCGCCGCCAGTGCGTTGGCGGCGTTATGCAGCCCGGTTACCGACAGCGCAGAGAGCGGCATCAGCATGTCGTCGTCCAGGCAGAGTTCATCCTCACACAGGCCGAAGTTGGCATCGCGCGGGCTGCGGTCCAGGCCAAAGCTGACCACCCGCCTGCCGCGCCGGGCCATCGCCAGCGTGCGCGCATCATCACGGTTCACGACCTGCACGCCGTTGCCGCTGAAAATCCGCGCCTTCGCCGCAGCGTAGGCATCCATGTCGGGGTAGCGATCCATGTGGTCTTCCGACAGATTGAGCACGGTGGCCGCATCGGCGTCGAGGCTGGATGTCGTTTCCAGCTGGAAGCTGGAAAGCTCCAGCACCCACACCTGCGGCGCGGGCACGACCCCCTGCTCGATTTCATACAGCGCATCCAGCACCGGCAGGCCGATGTTGCCCGCCACGCAGGTGGTCAGCCCCGCCATGCGGCACATGTCGCCGCACATTGCGGTGACGGTGCTCTTGCCGTTGCTGCCGGTGATGGCGATCACCCGCATCGGATGCTCGCGCTGCGTATTGAGGGCCTGCACCGCGCGGGCGAACAGTTCGACGTCGCCCGCCACTTCGATGCCCGCCGCAACCGCGCGTGCAACCACCGGCTCGGTCAGCGGCACGCCGGGGCTGACGACCAGCAATTCCGTTGCCTGCAGCAGCGCATCGTCGAAGGGGCCGGTGTAGAGCGGCACCTGCGGCAACAGTTCGGCCAGCCGCCCGGCATGCGGCGGTACTGCGCGGCTGTCGGCCACGCTCACCCGCGCGCCGCGCGCCGCCAGCCAGCGCACGCACGACAGCCCGGTGTCGCCCAGTCCCAGCACCAGGACGTTCTTGCCGGAGAGTTGCAGGCTGTCGTAGTTCATCTCAGTTTCAGGCTCGACAGGCCAATCAGCACCAGCATCATGCTGATGATCCAGAACCGCACGGAAGGATTCTGGTATCGCCATAACGTGCAGGCTGCGCCTGCACATGAGTCTCTCCCGAATCCTTCCGTTGTGCGGTTCATCCTGGTTGCGCTCATCTCAGTTTCAGGCTCGAAAGTCCAATCAGCACCAGCATCATGCTGATGATCCAGAACCGCACCACTACCTGATTCTCTTTCCAGCCTTTCAGTTCGTAATGGTGGTGGATCGGCGCCATGCGGAACACGCGCTTGCCGGTGAGCTTGAACGAAGCGACCTGCACGATCACCGACAGGGTTTCCACCACGAACACCCCGCACATGATGAAGAGGATGATTTCCTGGCGCACGATGACGGCGACCACGCCGAGCGCGGCGCCCAGCGCCAGCGCGCCGACGTCGCCCATGAAGACTTCTGCCGGATAGGCGTTGAACCACAGGAAGGCGAGCCCGGCGCCCGCCATCGCGGCGCAGAAGATCGCCAGTTCGCCGGCGCCCGGAATGTAGGGCATGCCGAGGTATTTGGAGAACACGGCGTTGCCGGCGACGTAGGCGAAGATCGCCAGCGCCGACGCCACCATCACGGTCGGCAGGATCGCCAGGCCGTCGAGGCCGTCGGTGAGGTTGACTGCATTGCTGGAGCCGACGATGACGAAGTAGGTCAGCGCAATGAAGGCCGCCGCCGACAGGGTGAGCGTGGCGTGCTTGAGAAAGGGAATGATGAGCTCGGTGTGTGCGGGCAGGCTCGCGTTTTGCCAGAGGTAGACCGCCACCGCGAGCCCGATCACCGACTGCCAGAAATACTTCCAGCGCGAGGGCAGGCCGCGCGAGTTCTTCTCGACCACCTTGCGCCAGTCGTCGACCCAGCCGATGACGCCGAAGCCGAGCAGGGTGAGCAGCGCGACCCAGACGTAGTGGTTCGACAGGTCCGCCCACAACAGCGTGGTGACGGCGACCGACACCAGGATCAGCGCGCCGCCCATGGTCGGCGTGCCGGCCTTGACCAAGTGGGTTTGCGGGCCGTCGCTGCGCACCGACTGGCCGATTTTCAGGGTGGTGAGCTTGCGGATCACGGCCGGGCCGACGATGAAGGAAATCGTCAGCGCGGTGAGCGTGGCCAGCACCGCGCGCAGCGTCAGGTAATTGAAGACGTTGAAGGCGCGGATGTCCTGCCCAAGTTGTTGAAATAACCAAAGCAACATATCAGTGTCCTTGTGCCCCGGCCCCAAGGCCGACGGGTGCTTGTGCCCCGGCTGACAGGCCGACGGGTGCTTGTGCCCCGGCCGCCAGGCCGACGGGGGCTTCCATGAAGCTTTGCACCACGCGTTCCATCTGCATGAAGCGCGAGCCTTTCACCAGCACGGTGGTGTCGGCAGTCAGTTCGTTTTCGAGTTCAGCGAGCAGTTCCTGGATGCGCTCGAAGTGCATCGCGCCGGCGCCGAATGCGGCGACGGTTTCTTTCGTCAACTCCCCCAGCGCCAGGAGTTTGTCCACGCCGGCGGCGCGCGCGGTCAGCCCGATTTGCGCGTGCATTGCCGCCGCATCGCTGCCCAGTTCACCCATGTCGCCCAGCACCAGCAGCTTCTTGCCGGGTTGCTGCGCCAGCACCGCCAGCGCCGCCTTCACCGAATCGGGATTGGCGTTGTAGGTGTCGTCGATGAAGGTGCTGCCGTGCAGCGCAGGCCTTCTTTGCAGGCGGCCCTTGACGCCGCTGAAACCAGACAGCCCGGCAACGATGCTGCGATGGCAGACATCGAGCGCGAATGCGGCGGCAGCGGCAGCAAGTGCGTTCATCACGTTGTGCTCGCCTGGCACCTGCAGGGCGATGTCGAGGGTGGCGTTGGGCAGGGTGAGGGTGAGCGCCGAACCAAAAGTGTTGGGCTGGTATTGCCCGCGCACCACCGCCGGCTGTTTGAGACCGAAGTCGATCACGCAGCGCCGCGCATTGGATTCGCGCCACAGCCAAGCATGCGCGTCATCGGCATTGAACACCGCGATGCCGGCGTCCGGCAGGCCGTTGAAGATTTCGCCCTTGGCGCGCGCGATGGCTTCGACCGAACCGAGAAAGCCGATATGCGCGGTCATCGCGTTGTTGACCACCGCCACGCCGGGCCGCGCCAGCCGCGTCAGATAGTCGATTTCGCCGGCGTGGTTCATGCCCATTTCCAGCACGGCGAACTGATGCGTCTCGCGCAGGCGCAGCAGCATCAGCGGCAGTCCGATGTCGTTGTTGAGGTTGCCTTCGGTATGCAGCACTGCATCGTCGGAACCTGCCTCCACCCGCAGGATGGCCGCCAGCATTTCCTTCACCGTGGTCTTGCCATTACTGCCGGTGATGGCGACAACCGGAATCGCGAAACGCTGGCGCCAGGCGGCGGCCAGTCTGCCGAGCGCGAGACGGGTGTCGTCGACGCGGATGGCAGCCGTGATTTCGGGCGCCTGCGTGGCATCCAGCACCACGCCCACCGCACCC
>DATMWS010000111.1:0-17408 GCA_035562135.1 Thiobacillus sp.
CTGTAGTCGATCTGAAGCTGCCCGGCGAATCGGGGCTGAAAGTCGTCGCGATGCTGGCATAGCCGGTGAGGACGACGATGGCGGGGGCGGGGGTGCGGGCGGCCAGCATCGCGACGACTTTCAGCCCCGATTCGCCGGGCAGCTTCAGATCGACTACAGCGTGGCTGGGCGCGAAGGCTTCCGCTACGGCCTGGGCTTCGGCGGCATTGTGCGCCAGCGCCACCTCGAAGCCGCGTCTCTTCATGGCACGCGACAACGCAGCAGCAAAATCGATATCGTCCTCGACGATCAAAAGTTTCCGGTTCATGCCGCTCGCTTCCAGGGCAGGGTGATGCGCACGCGGCTGCCGCCGCCGTCGCGTTTGGCCAGGGTGAGGGTGCCGCCGATCCGTTCCAGCGTGGCGTGGGTGAGCGCCAGGCCCATCCCCCAGCCGCGCCCCGGCTTGCCGCTGAACAGCACGCGCCCGGCCTGCGCCTGCTGCTCGGGCGTGAAGCCGGGGCCACGGTCGGCAATGTCGATGACCAGCGCGTCCTTGTTCGCTTCCGCGCCGAACTCGACGGCGTCGGGCGAGGCGTCGGCCGCATTGTTCAGCACGTTGAAGATCGCCTGCTCCAGCCCGTCGGGCGGGATGAAGGCACGGCGGTCTGGCGGCAGCGTCGGCGTGATCTGCGCGTCGGGGCGCAGCACCTGCCAGCGCTCGATCAGCGCGGCCAGCCAGGCATCGAGCGGCTGCGCGGCGGGTGCGCTGTCCTGCGCGCGCGCCGCAAGCTGGGTGAGGATGCGCTTGCACGCCCGCGCCTGCTGTTCGAGCAGGCGGCAGTCGGCGCCGATGTCGGGGTCGTTGGCGAATTCGCCGGCGAGTTCGTGTGCGGTGGTCTGGATGGTGGCGAGCGGGGTGGCGAGCTCGTGCGCCGCCAGCGCCGCCTGGGTGCCGAGTGCGACGATGCGCTCGTCGCGCAGCTGTTTTTCGCGCAGGGCGGACAGTTCCTGGTCGCGCGCGCGCAGCGCGGCGTGCATGCGGGTGACGAAAAACGCGATCAGCGCCGCGCTGATGAGGAAGTTGAACCACATGCCGCCCAGATGCATGCCGTAGGCCGCGACCGGGTCGGCGATCGCCAGCGGCTGGTAGACGAACAGCAGCAGCGCGTAATAGCCGCCCGCCACCGCCGCCAGCAGCCACACCCAGCGCGGGCGCAGGCTGATCGCGGCGATGATGACCGGCACCAGCATCAGCGATACGAAGGGGTTGGTGGCGCCGCCGCTGAAAAACACCAGCACGGCAAACGCGGTGAGATCGGCCAGCAGGTGCGCCAGAAATTCCATCTGCGTGGCGGGCACGTCCAGTCGCAGACGCCACGCGGTGGACAGCGCAAACAGCCCCATCAGCGCCAGCACTGCAGCCATCGGCAACAGTGGCATGCGGATGGCGAGGCCCCAGTGCAGCCAGGCGATGCCCGCTGCCCAGCCAGCGATCAGCGACATGCGCACGGCCAGCAAGCGCCCCAGCAGGGCGCGGGCGGGCAGGGTGGAGAGCAGCGTGGAATCGGGTTCGGCAGGCATGGCGGCATTGTAATGCGCGCGCCGCCGGGTGCTGCGGGCTGCGGCAATTTGTCCAATTGTGCGGGAGCGCCTCATCTGCAGTGCGATGGCGCTTCACCGTGCATCGACCCCATTCTGATGGAACTACTAACCACTCGACTAAGCCCGCAAGCGGGCAAGTCGCTGGTTATCTCCCGCCTGCTGGCAGGATTTTTTGCGGCATGAGCGGTTGCCTGACACCTCATGCTGCGGCGATATGTCACATTCCGGCGCGATGGCTGGAAAGGGACAATTCAATCCCCTTTAACGCTCACTGTGAGTCATGCCGAATCCCGCTTTCGTCCCCTGCCTGCTGCCTCTGCTGGTCGCCGCCAGCCTGTTGCCCGCCACGACCCATGCCGACACACCGGCGCCCTTGATGACCATCGTGGTGGAGGGCACGCCGCAGGTTTTGGCGCCGGTCGATGCAGCCGACAACGCGAACGGTGTGCCGGGCGACGCCGCCGAACTGCTGACCCGCGTGCCCGGCGCCGCGGTGGTGCGCAATGGCGCGCAGACCGGCATCGTCCAATTGCGCGGCCTGTTCAACGAGCGGGTGCGGGTGCGGGTCGATGGCATGAGCATCACCCCGGCCTGTCCCAATCACATGGATCCGCCCTTGCACTATGTGGGACTGGAAGCGCTGGACACGCTCGAGGTGATCGTCGGCGCCACGCCGGTGAGCCTGGGCGGCGACAGCCTGGCCGGCAGCGTCGAGGCCAAATCGCGGCCGCCGCGCTTTGCCGCCGACGCTGCCTGGCAGCCGAGCGCGCGCGTCGGGCTGGGTGTCGCCAGCGGCAACGACGGCAAGCAGGCGGCAGTGGAACTCGGCGCGTTCAACGACGTGCTCAACCTGCGCTACCTCGGCGGCTACCAGGACGCCGGCAACTACGACTCGGCGCGCGGCGAGGTGGCCGACACCGGCTACACAAATGAACGGCATGCGCTGGCCGCCGCCTACCAGCACGGCAGCGGCGTGTGGGAACTGGAAGCCGGCACCCACCGCGCCAGCGACGTCGGCACTCCGACGCTGCCGATGGACATGGTGAAGGACGAAGCCGACCGCATTCGACTGGCGTTCAAGGGAGATACGCCGCTCGGCAAGCTCGAGGCCGGCTTGTACCGGCATGAAATCGACCACCTGATGGACAACTTCTCGCTGCGCCCGGTCACCGGCATGCGGATGCAGGCACCGTCCACGAGCAACGACACCGGGCTGACGCTGGCGCTGGCCAACCCTGCAGGCAGCGGCACGCTGAAGCTGGGTCTGGAAATCTTCGCCAACGATCTGGATGTCTACCAGCAGAATATGAGCATGGGCGGAATCCGCCAGGACACCTTCCGCGATGCCCGGCGCGACCGCTACGGCGTCTACGGCGAATGGGATGGCAGCATCGCGCCGCGCTGGCACATGAATGCCGGCCTGCGCGGCGAGGCGATGCGCATGGATACCGGCGCCATTGTCGATCTCTTCGCGGCCAACACGGTCGCCGCAACTGCCTTCAACGCGCAGGACCACGCCCGCAGCGACTCCAATCTCGACGGCACGCTGGCCTTGAACTACGCGCTGCAACGCGGCCTCAGCCTGGAAGGCGCACTGACGCGGCGGACCCGCTCCCCCAGTATTCTCGAACGCTACCTGTGGACGCCGACCTCGGCCAGCGCCGGGCAGGCGGACGGCCGCACCTATCTGGGCAACCTCGATTTGGATCCCGAGGTGGCGCACGGCGTGAACCTCGGCATCAAGCTGCGGCAGCCGGAACTGCGCGCCCAGGCCAGCGTGTCCTGGCAGGACGTCAGCGACTTCATCCAGGGACAGCCGATTGCGATGCTCGACAGCAATGGCCGACCGGTCCTGCAGTACGCCAACGTCAATGCCAGCCTGTGGGGCGGCGAAGCCTCGCTGAACAAGCGCTTTGGCGCACTCGACCTCGGCACGTGGGTCAGCTTCACGCGCGGCGAAAACACCGACAACGGCGACAAGCTCTATCGCATCGCGCCGCTGCGCGGCGGCGCCTCGGCCGACTACCGCATGCAGGCCTGGCGCGTCGGCGGCGAGTGGATTCTGAGTGCGCGCAAGGACACGGTCGCCGTCTACAACGGCGAATTGCCGACGCCGGGATACGGCATCCTGAACCTGCACGCTGGCGTAACGCCGCTGAAGAACCTGAACCTCACCGCAGGCGTCGACAATGTGTTCGACAAGCTGTACTACGATCCGCTGGCCGGGGTGAACCGCGTGATGGGCAGCAGCGTGCCGGTGGGCAGCATCATGCCCGGCATGGGGCGCTCGCTGTATGTGAAAATGGATTGGACTTACTAAGGAGAGACCGATGAAAGCTACTTTTGCCGCCGCGCTGCTGATCAGCGCAGCCAGCCTGCCCGCTTGGGCCGCCAACATCAGCGTCAGCGACGTTTGGGCGCGCGCGACCATGCCGGGACAGCAAGTCAGCGGCGCCTACATGCAGATCCAGGCCGACGCGGATGCGCGCCTGGTCGGCGTCTCCAGCCCGGTGGTGCCGCGGGTGGAAGTGCATGAAATGAAAATGGACGGCAACGTGATGCGGATGCGCGAAGTGAAGGCGGTCGACCTGCCGAAAGGCAAGACGGTTTCGCTTGAGCCCGGCGGATTTCACATCATGCTGATGAACCTGCCGAAGCCGATCGCCGCCGGCGACCTTATCCCGCTTACCTTGGTGGTGGAGTCAGGCGGCAAGCGGCAGACCGTCGAGGTGAAGGCGGAAGCCCGCGCCCCCATGGGCGGCGGCGCCATGCAGCCCCACCATCACTGAGCAGTTCCAAGAATGGCGCCGCGTGCGCGCAAGTTGTCGAGCAGCGTGCCGCCGGCCTGAACGACGAGCGCCGGGTCGGGATGGCGGCTTTCGGTGGCGATTGCTTGCAGCGCCGCGCGCCCGCTCAGGGCGCCGGGTTCCAGCAGCGTCAGCAGTCGCGCGGTGAACGCGTTGATCTCGCTGAACTGCACCCGGTCGTCCTTGTCGCGGAACACCAGCAAATAGGCCTCTGCCGGCGGCACCTTGCGGCGCGGGCCGATGCGCTGCACCGGCCAGTCGTAGCGCAGGTTGGCCAGCACCGGATTCAGCAGCGGCACGCCGTCGAGCAGATCGCCTGCCGCATCGACGGCGCGATCCGCGCTGCGATCCGACACCGACAGCACCAACTCGATCCATTCGTAATGCGCCAGCGCCAGGGTGAAGGGCGGATAGCCTTCGGGCGGCGTCCATTCGTTCTGCAGGAACTGCACAAACTCGTCGGGGATCTGCCGGAAGTAGGGCGTGTGGCTGCGATGCGTGCTGAAAAACGCGCGCACCAGCTTCGCCCATTTGCGCGCGCCCAGCACCTGCCGCAGCACCGGAAAGCACGCCAGCAGAAATCCCTCGACGTTGTTGTAGAGCAGCTCGGTGTAAATCTTCATGCGCCGCGCTTCCACCCCGGCCGGGCGCGGATGCGCCTGCGGATCGCGGATGTGCGCGGTGAAGGCGAGCTGGTAACGCTGGAATTCAGGAAGCGCGGAGGGCTTGTTCATCGGCTTGATGCGCAGCCTGGATGCGCGCGATGTGCTCGACCTCACGCACCAGTTCGGCCAGCGGCGGAATGTTGAAATCGCGTTCCAGCAGCGTGGGGGCCACACCGTGGATGCGGTAGGTGGCGTCGAGCAGCGTCCACACCGGATCGATCACGTCGGCGCCGTGGGTGTCGACAATCAGGTCATCCGCCTCGTTGTAATGTCCGGCCATGTGCATGTAGACGATGCGCGCGCTCGGCAGGGCGCGGATGAATTCGACGGGGTCGTAGCGGTGGTTGACGCTGTTGACGTAGACGTTGTTGACGTCCAGATGCAGGTCGCAGTCGGCCTCGTCCAGCACCGCGCGGATGAAACTCGCCTCGTCCATCTCCGCGATCGGCGCGGCGGTGTAGAACGACGCGTTCTCGATGGCGATGCGGCGTTCCAGAATGTCCTGCGCGCGGCGGATGCGCGCGGCGACGAATTTCACCGCCTCTTCCGTGAAGGGAATCGGCAGCAGATCGTACAGATGCCCGTCATCCGAGCAGTACGACAAATGTTCGGTATAGCGCTGGATGCCGTGGGCATCCATGAACTGCCGCGTCTTGTGCAGCAGCACTTCGTCGAGCGGTGTGGGGCCGCCGAGCGACAGCGACAGGCCGTGGCAGACGAAGGGGTAGCGCTCGGTGAAGCCGCGCAAATCGTGGCCATAGGCGCCGCCCAGGTCGATCCAGTTTTCCGGAGCGAGCTCAAAGAAATCGATGGCATCGGGGACACGGGTTTTCAGCGCGGGGATGAGTTCGCGCCGAAAACCCAGCCCCGCGCCATGCAGGCGCAGGGGGTTCATCAATGTGCTGGCTTATTTTTTCATTCCGCCGCACTTACCCTCGCCGCACTTGCCGTCCGTCATTTTGCCCATTTCGGCCTTGTCGAGGACGCCGTCCTTGTTGGCGTCCATACTGGTGAACATGGTTTCGTGATGCTTGGTGAATTCTTCCTTGCTGATCTTGCCGTCCTTGTTGGCATCGGCCATCGGCAAGCCACACTTGCCCTCGGCAGTTTTGGCGCCCATGGCGCCGCACTTGCCTTCTCCCATTTTCCCTGCCTGGGCAACCATGTAGCCCTGGCCCAGGGACTGCATGGCAAAAGGATTCTCGGCAGCAGAAGCGATGGGGGCTGCGCCAAGGGTGGCCGCAAAGGCGGTGCCGACAGCGGCGGAAATCAGTGTTTTCTTGGACATGATGTTTCTCTCCTAACAGGTTTAACAACGGTCAAAATATCGCCGGACGGTACCGGCCTCTTGCAAAAGGCTCACGAATCGAGCTTTTTCTGCATTTCGGTTTCGATGCGCTGCCGGGCTTCGGGCGTGAGCCCCGGGGCGACATCCTCATCGGCCCCTGTCTCCACCCGAAACAGGCGGCGCATTTCATGCAACTGCTGGTTGAGGCGGGCGCAGTTCTTACAAATTGCGAGGTGCATCCGCATCGCCATGCGGTCGGCAAACGGCAGCCGTTCGTCCATGGCACGCGAGGCGAGCATACTGTTTTCCTTGCATGTCACGATCCATTTCATGCCGCACCCGCCTTCGAGAACCCGTTCAACTCCAGGCATTGCCGCATGAACAACCTTGCCCGATGCAGCAGTACCCAGCAATTCGTCGGCGAGATATCCAGTTCCTTACAGATTTCTTCGGTTTCCATTCCGGCCACCTCGCGCAGGCTGAACACCTGCGCCATCACCGGCTTCAGGCGGTCGGCGCATTCGTCCAGCACGCGCCGCAGCTGGCTCAATTCGGCTTCGGTGTGCGGGTTGCCCCACGGGCGCACCGGCTCGATCCAATGGCCGTCCTGCTTGAACAGGCTGTCGACGGCTTCCTCGCCGTCTTCGTCGCGCGGCAGTTCGACCTCGCGCACATTGCGCCGGATCTGGTCGACGATCTTGTGCTTGAGGATGCCGGTGAGCCAGGTGCGCGGGCTGGCGTCACCTGCGTAGCGCGCCTGCGCTGAAAGCGCGGCCAGCAGGGTTTCCTGCACTGCATCCTCGGCCAGTTCGTCCGAGTGCAGCTGGCGGCGCGCCACCCGGAATAAGTAATCGCCATGGTCGGCCAGCCAGGTGTGCGCGTCGAGCATGTTTATCGATACTCCCTATTCTGCATTACGCAGGGTGCAGGCACTTTAGATGCAGCCGCAGAATGCGGCAACCCCACCCTTCGCGGTTTAAGAGGGCGACTTGGCGCCGCCATTTTTTTATTGGCGTAAAATCCGCCCCAAACTCAACCCGGAGCCGCCATGATCCCCCTCCATACCGCCGCCGAGAAGGCCCACATCCTGTCCGAGGCGCTGCCCTACATCCAGCGTTTCTACGACAAGACCATCGTCATCAAGTACGGCGGCAATGCCATGACCGAGCGGCACCTGATGGAGGCCTTCGCCAAGGATGTGGTGCTCTTGAAGCTGGTGGGGATGAATCCGGTGGTGGTGCACGGCGGCGGTCCGCAGATCGCCAACCTGCTGAAAAAAATCGGCAAGCAGTCCGACTTCATCCAGGGCATGCGGGTCACCGACGAGGAAACGCTCGACGTGGTGGAAATGGTGCTCGGCGGCCTGGTCAACCAGGACATCGTCACCCTCATCAACAAGCACGGCGGCAAGGCGGTGGGGCTGACCGGCAAGGACGGCAACTTCATCCACGCCAAGAAGATGCTGGTGGCGAGCCAGGAAGAGTCCGGCAAGTTTCTCGATATCGGCCAGGTGGGCGAGATCACCGGCATTGACCCGACAATCATCCAGCTGCTCGACTCGGGCGATTTCATCCCGGTGGTCGCGCCGCTCGGCACCGACATGGAGGGCAATGCCTACAACATCAACGCCGATGTCGCGGCCGGCAAGCTGGCGGGCGTGCTCAAGGCGGAGAAGGTCATTTTCCTCACCAATACCCCCGGGGTACTGGACAAGGCGGGCAATCTCCTCACCGGCCTGACGCCGCGGCAGGTCGATGAGCGCATCGCCGATGGCACCATCTCCGGCGGCATGATTCCCAAGGTCGGCTATGCGGTCGACGCGGTGAACAGCGGCGTCAAGACCGCGCACATCATCGACGGTCGCGTCGAACACGCCCTGCTGCTGGAAATCATGACCCCGGAAGGCGTCGGCACCCTGATCAAGCGGGCTTGAGGTCCTCACTCCCATGCGCTACTGGCTGATGAAATCCGAACCGAGCGACGTCAGCATCGACGACCTCGCCGCCATGCCGAATCAGAGCGTCGCCTGGTACGGCGTGCGCAACTACCAGGCGCGCAATTTCATGCGCGACCAGATGAGGCCCGGCGACAAGGTGCTGTTCTACCATTCGTCGTGCGCCGAACCGGGCATCGCCGGGCTGGCCGAGGTCGGCGTGCCGGCCTATCCCGACGCCACCCAGTTCGATCCCAAGAACAAGTATTTCGACCCCAAGGCGACGCCGGAAACGCCGCGCTGGTTCAACGTCGACGTCAAGCTGGTGAAGAAGACGCGGCTGATGCCCTTGTCCGAAATCCGCGGCTATCCCGAACTCGCCAACATGCGCATCCTGCAAAAGGGCAACCGCCTGTCGATCACCCCGGTCGATCCGGCCGAGTACGCCTTCATCATCAAGCACCTCTAATGCCGGAACTGGCCCCCGCGTTGCTCGCGGCCTACGGCGGCCTCGGCCTGGTGGTCGGCTTCGTCGCCGGCCTGCTGGGCGTCGGCGGCGGCCTCATCATCGTGCCGGTGCTGATCATGCTGCTGCACGCACAGGGCCTGGCGGCCGGCATGGAGCCGCAACTGGCGCTCGGCACCTCGCTCGCCTCGATCCTGTTCACTTCGCTCTCCAGCGTGCGCGCGCACCATCGCCATGGCGCAGTCGTTTGGCCGCTGGTGTGGCGCATCGCGCCTGGCATCCTGCTCGGCACGCTGGCCGGCGCGGTGCTGGCAGCGCAGATGTCGGCCTTTGTGCTGAAAGTGTTTTTTGTCGCCTTCCTGTTTTATGCCGCCGTCCAGATGTGGCTCGACTTCAAGCCGGCGCCGCATCGGGGCCTGCCGGGACGCAGCGGGACGACGCTGGCAGGCGGCGTGATCGGCGCGGTGTCGAGTTGGGTCGGCATCGGCGGTGGCACCCTGTCGGTGCCCTTCATGCTGTGGCACAACGTCCCGCTGCACCGGGCGATCGCCACCTCGGCGGCAATTGGTTTTCCGATTGCCATCGCCGGGGCGGCCGGCTACGTGCTGGGCGGCAGGGGCGTCAGCGGCCTGCCTGCCGGCAGTCTCGGCTTCGTCTATCTGCCGGCACTCGCCGGCATCGTGGTGGGCAGTGTGTTGACCGCTCCTCTGGGCGCACGCACCGCGCACCGCCTGCCGGTGCGGCCGCTGAAGCGGATTTTTGCGCTGCTGCTGATGGCGTTGGCGCTGCGCATGGTGTGGACATTCTAGGGGGTGCGTTACGGAGTAAGGGGTTTCACTAGATGTTGGGATTCGCTGCGGGTAACGATTTTAAGCTTGAGTGGCTGTACGGCCCGCGTTAGTCTTTCGACACATGCCGACAATTCGTCGCATGGCCGATCAATATCGATACGTGGAGATACACATGGCGCACTTGCAAGCTGTTCACACCACGCTGCAACCGCAGCAAAACTTATACACGCAACTCACCACGTATTTTGATCCACACAGCCAGGTCGCCTGGGGCTACATGCGCTCGGAGCCGCGCCCCTGTTTTACCCCGACCTTGCTGCAGGAACTGTTGGGCTGGTGCCATGCCGTGGCCAGCCAGATTGATGACCCCAAGCAGCCGGATGTGCGCTACATGGTTACCGCGTCGTCCCATCCCAGCGTGTTCAATTACGGCGGCGATCTGAACCGTTTTGCCGAACTGATTGCGGCCGGCGACCGCGACCGCCTCACGCAGTACGCCCAGGCCTGTATTGAGCCGCTGTATCTGAATGCGGTGCATCTGAACCGACCGGGGCTGAAGTCGATCGCGCTGGTGCAGGGCGATGCCCTCGGCGGTGGATTCGAGTGCGCTCTGTCCGGCAACGTGCTGATCGCCGAACGCGGGACCAAGCTCGGGTTTCCGGAAATTCTCTTCAACCTGTTCCCGGGCATGGGCGCTCTGAGCCTGCTGGGACGACGCGTGGGCTATCAAAAAGCCGAACAGATGATTCTGAGCGGCCGGCTCTTCCTCGCCGAGGAGCTGCATGCCTTGGGGGTGGTGGATGTGCTGGCCGAGCCGGGCGAAGGTGAGATGGCGGTGCATGACTACATCCGGCGCGAAGCCCGATCGAGAAATGGCGCGCTGGCCCTGCGCAGTGTGCGTGATGAAATTCAGCCGATTGCCTATAGCGAGCTGATGCGGGTGGCTGACATCTGGGTGGACGCCGCCCTGCGCCTGGAGGCGAAGGACTTGCGCATGATGGAGCGTCTGGTCAGCCGCCAGACCGGCAAGCTGGAAACTACAGCGCCGGAAACGGGCGGGACGTCACAGGTGCTCAGCGCGTAGCCGTGTGGCCTGATACGCCGCGAGTGCAGTTTGTGCGCCTGCAAGCGCAATCCGCACCGCATCCAGCCGGGCGTGCGCAAGGCTGGTCGCGAGTTCAAACGGTTTAATGTGTTCGGCTTCGATGCACCGCTGCGTTAGCTGGTTGGCTCCGATATCGCTGGCGCCGCCTTTCAGCATGTGCAGCTGGTCGTGCCACTGGCCGTAATCGTGGGCGGCCAGGGCGCGTTCGATGTCGCGCAGCGCGCGTTCGCTGTCTGCTGAAAAACTGGCCAGCAGGTCCTGCACGAAGGCCGGTCCGACCAGCTGGGTAAGCTCGTCAAGCACCGACCCATCCAGTTCATCCATCTGCTCAAGGGGCGAAGCAGCCGCAACAGGCGCCTGCGTCTGCTGACTTGTCAGCCGGGCAATCACATCGACCAGTTCACGGCTGTTGACCGGCTTGGTGAGGAAGGTGTCGGCGCCCGCTTCTTCGCATGCCGCTTGTGCCTCGGCGCGCGCGTCGGCGGTGAGCATGATGATGGGCAGGTGCCCCTTTTCCATGAAGCGCCAGCGCTGCACCACTTCAGGCCCCGACAGTTGCGGCATGTGCATGTCGATGATGGCGAGGTGGTAGGTCTGGCCGTCGGATTCGAGCATGGCCAGCGCCTCTTCGCCGTCATGCGCCAGAAAGGCCTGGTGTCCGGCATATTCCAGCAGGCCGCGGATCACCCGCTGGTTGACCGGGTTGTCTTCCGCCACCAGGATGCGCAGCCCCGGTACGCACCCCACCTGGGACTGGATACGATTGGCCAGCGACACCACGTTGTGCGGCATGTCGTGGCTGACCACGGCGTGGATGGCGTTGAACAGCAAGGTGGTATTGACCGGCGTTCGCAGCACCGAGGCATAGCCCTCGCGCATCAGTTCCTTGTCGTGCGTCATCGCCACGCTGGCGTCGGACTCGATCAGGATGACCGGCAGCGCGGCCAGGCTGGGGTCGTCGCGCAGCAGGTGCAGGAAAGTAACCGGATCGCACGGCAGCGCGCTGCGTTCCACCACCACCGCACCCAGCGGCGTGCCGCCCGACACAGGGGCGGACAGTTCGGCGGCGAGCCGGGTGGTGTTGTCCACCGTCACGGTTTCGGCGCCCCAGTTGCGAATCACCGTTTGGATACGGGTAGCCAACTCGCTTCCCGCCAGGATGGCGACCCGCATCGGCGCGTCGAACTGTTCGTCGGATGCGGTGGTCTGGGTCGCCTGCAAGGCAAAAGGAAGCTCGAACCAGAAGGTCGTGCCTTCGCCTTCGCGGCTGTGCAGGCCGATTTGCCCGTCCAGCGTTTCCACCAGTTGTTTGGCAATGGTGGTGCCCAGTCCGGTGCCGCCAAAGCGGCGGGTGACGGATGGGTCGGCCTGGGTGAAGCTGTCGAAGATGCGCGCCTGCGCAGTTTCCGGGATGCCAATGCCGGTATCAACGACCTCGAAGCGCAGCCTCTGCGGCTGGCCCTGCCCCACCGGGCGGACATACACGTCGACCCGGCCATGTTCGGTGAACTTGATGGCATTGCCGATCAGGTTGATCAGGATCTGGCGCAGGTGGCGCGCATCGCCATGCAGGTGAAACGGCGTCTGCGGCGCAATGTGCGCCGCCAGCACCAGTCCCTTGCCCTGGGCCTGTGTCTCCATCATCACGGCCGTGCCGTTGACCAGGCGGTGCAGGTCGAAATCCTCGCCTGTAGTGACGATACGCCCGGCTTCGATGCGCGAGATGTCGAGCACGTTTTCGATCAGTTCCAGCAGGGTGTTGGCCGATGCGCGGATGATGTGGGCAAACTCCTTCTGTTTCTGGTTGAGTGGTGTATCGGCCAGCAGGTCGGCGACGCCGATGACGCCATTCAGCGGCGTGCGCAGCTCATGGCTCATGTTGGCGAGGAAATGGGATTTGGCCTGATTGGCTTCGTTGGCGTGCTGGACTGCAGCGTGCAGTTGGCGTGTCAGTGAGGCGGCATACAGCGGCACGACCACCATGGTGAACAGAATGCCGATGCCCAGCGCCAGATGGCTATGCCAGAAGGAGTTGAATGCCAGCACCGACCCGAAGCCAACTGTGGCGAGCACGGTGGAAAAATAAAGATACGGCACGCCATATCTGAATCCGTTGCCAAGTGTGACCCACAGATAAATGCCGACCAGCGGCGCCGAGGTCTCGCCACCTATCAACAGCATGAACGTGGCGGTTGAGAAGTCCACGATTGCACCGAGCACCCGCCGCTGTGGAGAGGCGCGCAGGTTCATTAGCGTGCTGGCGAGGATGAGGGTGGCCGTGGATAGAAAGAACAACGCAACGAAGTGGATGCTGGAATTGATGAAGTCCGGGTGAGCAAACCAGCTGGAACTGAAATAGAGGTAGGCGATTACGCCAATGATGAAGCGGATCAAGGCCTGCTGAAATTCGGTATCCGGCCGTGCCTGAATCCGTTTTTGCAGGCGTCTGACGAAAGCGGGAAGCGGCAACCTCAACATGGCGGCAGACTCAGTTGGGCGTATCGCCTAGGTCGCGCATGATGGTCGCCACGGCATCGATGCGCAGTTCAAAGGCGCGCACACAGGCGGGATCAAAGTGCCTGCCGCTTTCGGACTGGACATAGTTCAGCGCGTCCTGAAACGACCACGCGCGTTTGTAGGGGCGATTGGAAACGAGCGCGTCGAACACATCGGCTACTGCCACAATCCGTGCAGGCAGCGGGATGTCCTCGCCCGCCAGGCCCTGCGGATAGCCGCTGCCGTCGAATTTTTCGTGGTGGCCGAGGGCGATCACCGCGCCCATCTGCAGGTAGCGAGAGGGGCTGTCGGTCAGAATTCCATGGCCGATCAGCGGGTGGCGGCGCATGATTTCCTGCTCATCCGGGGTGTGCCGCCCGGGCTTCAGCAGAATTTGGTCGGGGATGCCGATCTTGCCGATGTCGTGCATCGGTGCCGCGGCTTCGATCTCGTCGCATTCCATCGCGGTGAGCTTGAGTTCCTCGGCGATCAGGCGGGCATATTTCGCCATGCGGATGATGTGGTTGCCGGTTTCCTCGTCGCGGTATTCGCCCGCCTTGGCCAGCTTCATCAGGGTCTCACGTTCGCGCGTGCGAACTTCGAGGGTGGCCTGCATCACCTGCTCTTCCAGCCACAGTGCGCGGTCGGCCACCATTCGCTGGCTGCGCCGCAAGGCCAGCAGGTTGAGGCAGCGGGCGCGGCATTCCTGCGGATCGATCGGCCGGGTGAGGAAGTCGGTCGCGCCGTTTTCCAACGCCTGATAGCGGACCTGGCGGTCTTCCACCACGGTCACGATGATGATCGGCACGTCGGCCAGACTCCGCTCGGCGCGGATGCGGCGGGTGAACTCGATGCCGTCCATGCCCGGCATCCGGTAATCGGTGATGATGAGGTCCGGCGTGGTGAGCTGAATATGCGCCAGCGCATCGAGCGGATCCGCATAGCTTTCCACTACCACGCCCGGCTCCAGCGTACGTGCCAGGCCTTCCAGCAGGCTGCGTGCGGTGCTGCGGTCGTCGACGATCACCACCCGCGCGCCGCCCCGCGGGCGCTTATCGCGCGGCGGGGCAGGCGGCAAGGAGGATGGCACGATGCGCAACGGCATGGCAGTCACTTTTTTCTACCTTGAACAGTTGATAATTACTCGGTTTCGATGAATTATCGGGCCGACGGAATGTGAACTTTAACGCGCAGGAGAAAAGATATGAAGAAAAACATGCTGTTGAGCCTGGTGGCCGGATTGGCGACGCTGTTTTCCCTGGCTGCTTTTGCCGAACCGGCGGCGGATTATGCGCGTGAAAAAAAATGGGCGGATGAAGTGGTGCCCGGACTGGTGGTGGGTGACCCGGTCTATCTGCAAACCCCGCGCGGGCATCACAAGTTCCTGACGCTGTTCACGCCGGTGGCGGGAACCAACAAGGCGGCCATCGTCGTCCATGGCATGGGAATCCACCCGGACTGGGGCATGGTCGGCACCTTGCGCACCGAACTGGCCGACCGCGGCTTCGCCACCCTGTCGATCCAGATGCCAATCCTGGCGGCCGACGCCAAGGGCGATGCCTATCCGCCGACCTTCCCCGAGGCGGCCGAGCGTCTTGCCGAGGCGGTCGATTTTCTCAAGGCCAAGGGCTACACCCAGCTGGCCATCGTGTCGCACAGCATGGGGTCGCGCATGAGCCACGGGTATATGGCCGGCAAACCGGATGCCGCGGTGAGGTCATGGGCGAGCCTGGGAATGTCGCTGGACAATTACAAGGCGGTGAAACTGCCGATTCTGGACCTGTACGGCGACAACGACCTGCCGCCGGTGCTGGCGAACGCCGGCAAGCGCAAGCAGAGCCTGGCCGCCACGGATTCAAGGCAGGTGAGGATTGCCCGCGCCGACCATTTCTTCAGCGGGCGCGAGGCCGAGATGGTGACGGCGGTGGCGGATTTTCTGAATGCGACGCTGAAGTAAAACCTTCTCCGCGAAGAACGCGAAGAAACGCGAAGTTTGTTTTCGCCAGCAGCGAGGGGTATTCGGGGGTTTTCCTTGGCGACTCTTCGCGTCCTGCGCGGATAACGGCCTTTTCCCCGCAAGGGGGAGGCCGTGGTTGTAAAGCCGATGAATCGGCAACAACCACGCACTATCCCAGCAAACGCGTCATCGCTTCGCGGTATTTCTCGCTGGTCTTTTCGACGATTTCGGGGGGCAGCGCCGGCCCCGGTGCCTGCTTGTTCCAGCCGCTCGCCTCCAGCCAGTCGCGCACGAACTGCTTGTCGAAGCTGGGCGGGTTGCTGCCCGGCTGATACTGGTCTGACGGCCAGAAACGCGACGAATCGGGGGTCAGCGCCTCGTCGATCCACACCAGTTGCCCTGTTTCATCCAGCCCAAATTCGAATTTGGTGTCGGCGATGATGATGCCGCGCGTGAGCGCGTACTCTGCGGCAGACCTATACAGGGCAAGGCTGACGTCGCGCACCTGGGTCGCCAGTTCCCTGCCGATCAGTTCGGCCATCTGCTCGAAGCTGATGTTCTCGTCGTGTGCGCCGATGGCCGCCTTGGTCGACGGCGTGAAAATCGGCTCTGGCAGGCGGTCGGCCTGCTTGAGGCCAGCGGGCAGCGCGATGCCGCACACCAACTGGCTGGCCTGGTATTCCTTCCAGCCCGATCCCACCAGATAGCCGCGCACGATGGCCTCGACCGGCAGTGCCTTGAGTTTTCTCACCACGATGGCGCGCCCGCTCACCTGGTCGCGCTCGTTCTCGGCAACCACCGATTCAGGCGCGATGTCGAGCGCCTGGCTCGGCACGATGGCTTTCAGCTTGTCGAACCAGAAGGCCGACACCTTCGTCAGCACTTCGCCCTTGCCGGGAATCGGCGTCGGCATCACCACGTCGAACGCGGACAGGCGGTCGGTGGTGACGATCAGCAGCTTGTCGTCGCCGACGGCGTAGATGTCGCGCACCTTGCCGCGGTGGACCAGCGGCAGGGAGGCGATGCGGGATTCGAGCAACGGCGCGGACATGGCAGAAGCAGCAGAATGAACGGAGGCGGCATTATAGCCGCCGCGAAAGAAGGCGCTGGCCTCGTACACGCCGCGCAGTTCACGCAGCGCCACCAGCAGCACCGCCGCCAGCGGCACCGCCAGCAGCACGCCGACAAAGCCGAACAACTGGCCGAACGCCGCCAGTGCGAAAATCACCGCCACCGGGTGCAGGCCGACGCGTTCGCCCACCAGGCGCGGGGTGATGACGTAGCTTTCCAGCACCTGCCCGAACAGATAAATGCCCGCCACCCAGGCCACCCCGGTCCAGTCGGAAAACTGCAGCACGGCCACCAGCAGCGCCAGGATCATGCCGAGGCCGAAGCCGAGGAAGGGCACGAAGGACAGCACCCCGGTGAGGATGCCGATCGGCAGCGCGTAATCCAGTCCCACCGCCCACAGTCCAATGATGTAATACAGCGACAGCGCCAGCATCACCGCCACCTGCCCGCGCAGGAATTCGCCGACCACCGCGTCCATCGCGCGCGCGACGCGGGTGACCGTACTCATCCAGGGTCGCGGCGCCAGCGCGGCGACGCGTGCCACCATCACGTTCCAGTCCTTCAGCAGATAAAACATCACCACCGGAATCAGCAGCAGGTTAACCAGGACGCCGACGATGGCGAGCGCGCCGGTTTGCAGGGTGGGTAGCCAGCCGGCGCCGTTCTGCGTGGCCTTTTCGGTAAGCCAGGTTTTCAGCGCATCCAGGTTGGGGTCGATGTGGATGCCCAGGGTCTGCTGCAGCCAGGGCAGGAAGCGGGTTTGCAGCAGGTCGAGGGCGGCGGGCACGCGCTGCGACAATTCGGCAAACTGCCCCTGAAACAGCGGCAGCGCCACCAGCAGCAGGGCGAACACGCCCAGCCCGGCCAGCACGATGACGATCGTCGTGCCGGTTGCACGCGGAATCCCGCGCGCTTCCAGGCGGCCGACCAAGGGGTCGAACATATACGCCAACAAGGCCCCGGCCAGAAACGGGGTGAGGATGGGGCCCAGCAGAACCACCAGGCCACCGAATGCAAGCAGAAAGGCCAGGGCAAGCCACGGGAGGTTGAACGGGCGGGGAGTCGACATAGGCGGTAAAATACCGCACTTTTTGATTCTGGAGCCGGGTGTGTCTTCCATTTCCTATAAAGATGCCGGGGTCGACATCGACGCCGGCGATGCGCTGGTCGAACGCATCAAGCCGCTGGCCAAGCGCACCATGCGCCCCGAAGTACTGACGGGTATCGGCGGCTTCGGTGCGCTGGTCG
>DATMWS010000112.1:0-4295 GCA_035562135.1 Thiobacillus sp.
CGAAGTAAAAATCTTCAGAAATCCTTCGCGACGCTACGCGTCCTTTATGCCCTATGGGTGTATTCGCGGACAGTGTTCTTCAAGACGCCAGGCTTTTCTTGTCCTTGCTGACGGCGGCAAGAATGCCCTGCAGCAGGGCAATGGGGGTGGGCGGGCAGCCCGGCACTTCGACGTCGACCGGGATGACGTTGGATATTTTTCCGCACGAGGCGTAGCTCTCGCCGAACATCCCGCCGCTGCAGCCGCAGTCGCCCATGGCGACCACCCACTTGGGTTCCGGGGTGGCGTCGTAGGTGCGCTTCAACGCAACTTCGAGGTTGCGCGAGACCGGGCCGGTGACCAGCAGCATGTCGGCATGGCGGGGACTGGCCACGAACTTCACGCCCATGCCCTCGATGTTGTAATGCGGTCCGTTGATGGCGTGGATTTCCAGTTCGCAGCCATTGCAGGAACCGGCGTCGACGTGGCGGATCGCTACCGACTGGCCAAATATCTTGAGGATTTCCGCATGCAGTTCCTGCTCGCGGGTGCGTAGTGCAAGATCGGCCTGCGGCGCCGGTTCGGAGACGAAGCCGGTCTTGAATATCTTCTGCAGGATCAGGTGCGTCGCCATCTTATAAATCCTGTCCGCTGTAGGAGAGGTTGAACGATTTGTTGATGAGCGGGAAGTCGGGAACGATGTTGCCCAGTATGCCCACTTCCAGCAGCGGCCAGTTCTGCCACGAAGGATCGTGCGGGTGCACGCGGTCGAGCTTGCCGTCGGCGCCGATGCGCACCGCCACCACCACCTCGCCGCGCCAGCCTTCCACCCAGCCCAGCCCTTCGCACACCGCCTGCACCGGCTTCAGTGCAGCCTGCGTCTCGCCCGCCGGCAGGCGCTTGAGGAGGTCGCGGATCAGGCGCAGCGATTCATAGACTTCGGCGAAGCGCACTTCGGCACGCGCCAGCACGTCGCCGCGGCGCTGCGTCGCCATGTTGACGTCGAGCTGGTCGTAGGGCGCCTGCGGGAACTGGGCGCGGGCATCCCAGGCCTGCGCGCTGGCGCGGCCGGGCAGGCCGGTCAGGCCGAGCCGCGCTGCGAGGTCGGGCTTGCACACGCCGGTATTGGTGAAACGGTCCTGCAGGGTGGCGTGGTCGTCGTAGATGGCCTTGAGCGAACGCACTTCCGCCTCGAGGCGGTCGGCCTCGGCAGCGAGTTCCGCCTTGCCGCTGTCGCTGATGTCCACCGCCACGCCGCCCGGCACGATGCAGTCGAACAGGTAGCGGTGGCCGAACAGTCTGGCGGTGAGCCGCAGCCAGTCTTCCTTCACCCGCCAGAACTGCATGAAGCCGAAGGACAAGGCGACGTCGTTGCCGAGGTAGCCGAGATCGCCCAGGTGGTTGGCGATGCGCTCGATTTCCAGGAACAGCGCGCGCAGCCACACGGCGCGCTCCGGTACCTGGCTTGCGGTGGCGGTTTCCACCGCCATGCAGTAGGCCCAGGCGTAGGCGCTGTGGGAGTCGCCGGAGACGCGGCCGGCGAACTTGGCGCCGGTCGCGATATCCATGCCCTCGAAGCGTTTTTCCGTGCCCTTGTGGGTGTAGCCCAGGCGCTGTTCCAGCTTGAGGACGCGCTCGCCGATGATGGAGAAGCGGAAATGCCCCGGTTCGATGGTGCCGGCGTGGATGGGGCCGACCGGGATCTCGTGCACGCCCTCGCCTTCGACGCGAATGAAGGGGTAGGCGTCGGTGTCATGGGTGGCGGGCAGGCTGGGGTCGAAGTCCTTGCGCAGCGGGAAGACATCCGCCGGCCAGGCACCGTGGCGCAGCCATTTGCGATCGTCCACCGCGTCGGTCGCGGTGATGCCGAGCAGATCGAAGCACGCGCGCTGCATGCGGTCAGCCTGCGGAAAAATATGCGCGAGGTCGGGATAGGCCGGCGCTTCCGCCGGCAGGGCGCAGCTCACCCAGGCCAGTCCGGAACTGGTGAGCAGGGCCACGTGAATGCCGAAGCCGCCCCTCTCCCCATCCCACTCCCGGGGGGCGAGGGGGACAGGGTGCGCCTGCGGCGCGTCTGGCGCTAAAAGGCGGTCGTCCGACCCCCACAAGGCAATGAGTTGCCCGCCTTCTTCCTTGACGGTGCGCACCAGCGCCAGCAGTTGCCCGGCCTCCATCTGGCCGCGCCAGATGTGCTTGCCGAGCGGCTCAAGATTCCATTTGTATTCGCCGATCTTCATCTCAGCCTCCCAGGAGTTGCGCCGCCTGTCTGTACCAGTCAGCGAGATACGGCGGGATGAACAAGCCCAGCATCAATACCAGCCCGAGATGCAGGAACACCGGCGTCAGGGCAGGCTGGTAGGGCAGCTTCGGCAGTTCGGTCTCGCCGAACACCATCGGCTGCACCTTGCCGAAGATGGAGGCAAACGCCACGCCCAGCGCCAGCAGCAGGAAGGGCGTGGCCCAGGGGTGCTCGTGCATGGCGGTGGTGATGATGAGGAATTCGCTGGCGAACACGCCGAACGGCGGCACGCCGAGAATGGCGACGGTGCCCAGCATCAGTCCCCAGCCGATAGTGGGATTGGTCTTGATCAGCCCGCGGATGCCGTCCATCAATTGGGTGCCGGCCGTCTGCGTGGCGTGGCCGACGGCGAAGAAGATGGCGGACTTGGTGAGCGAGTGCATGGTCATGTGCAGCAGCGCGGCGAAGTTCGCCACCGCACCGCCCATGCCGAAGGCGAAGGTGATGAGGCCCATGTGCTCGATCGAGGAGTAGGCGAACATGCGCTTGACGTCGGTCTGGCGCTTGATCAGGAAGGCGGCCAGCACCACTGACAAGAGGCCGAAGCCCATCATCAGGTTGCCCGCCATCTCGTTGCCGAGCGCGCCGTCGACCAGCACCTTGGAGCGCATCACCGCGTACAGCGCGACGTTGAGCAAGAGGCCGGACAGCACGGCGGAGACCGGCGTCGGGCCTTCGGCGTGGGCATCCGGCAACCAGCTGTGCAAGGGCGCGAGACCCACTTTCGTCCCGTAGCCGACGAGCAGGAAGACGAAAGCCAGCGACAGCACCGTGGGTTCCAGTTGCGCCTTGACGCCGTTCAGGTGCGTCCACAGCAGCGCGGTGCCGCCCGAGCCGAGGATTTTCTCCGCCGCGAAGTAGAGCAGGATGGTGCCGAACAGCGCCAGCGCGATGCCGACGCCGCATAGGATGAAATACTTCCACGCCGCCTCCAGCGAAGCCGGGGTGCGGTACAGCGACACCAGCAGAACGGTGGCGAGCGTCGCCGCCTCCATCGCCACCCACAGGATGCCCATGTTATTGGTGGTAAGCGCCAGCAGCATGGCGGCGATGAAGATCTGGTAGCTGCTGTGATACAGGCGCAGCCGCTGGGCGTTGAGCTTGCCGTGCTCCTGCTCGATGCGCATGTAGGGGCGCGAGAACAGCGCGGTGGTGAAGGCGACGAAGGCGGTCAGCGCGACCAGGAACACGTTGAACGAGTCGATGAAGAACCAGCCGTTGCCCACCATCATCGGGCCCTGCGCGGTGATGCGATGCGTCAGCAACGCGGCCGCCAGCAGCGTCAGAAAACTGAACAGCGCATTGATTTCAGGCGCATGTCTCCGGCAGCCCCAAAGCGCCAGAAAAATGCCGCCGGTCAGCGGAATGCCGAGTAGCCAATAGATTTCCACGTTTAACCTTTACCGCAAAGCGACAACGTCCTCCTCTCCCCTTGAGGGAGAGGGCTGGGGAGAGGGAGACCATGCATGGTCATTTTTCCCTGAGTTTTTCCATGTGCTTCAGGTCCAGCGAATCGAAGGTCTCGCGAATCTGGAAGAAGAAGATGCCCATCACGAACACGCCGACCAGCACGTCCAGCGCGACCCCCAGTTCCACCACCAGCGGCATGCCGTAGGTGGCGCTGGTGGCGGCGAAGAACAGGCTGTTCTCGATCGCCAGGAAGCCGATCACCTGGGGGATCGCCTTGCTGCGGGTGATCATCATGAGGAAGGCGAGCAGCACGCAGGCCAGGGCAATGCCCAGGGTCGAGCGCATCACCGTGCCGGACAGTTCCGAGATGGGCTGCGCCAGATTGAAGGAAAAGATCACCAGCACGATGCCGATCAGCATGGTGGTGGGGATGTTGATCATCGGCTCCACGTCGCGATCCATGTCGAGCTTCTTCACGATGCGGAAGAAGAACCAGGGCATGGCAATCACCTTGAGCACCAGGGTGAGCGCCGCCGAGTAATACAGGTGATGCTGGCCGGTGGACCAGCCCACCAGCGCCGCGGACGCTGCCAGCGCCGCGCCCTGC
>DATMWS010000113.1:0-18575 GCA_035562135.1 Thiobacillus sp.
TTTCCCGCTTGCAGGCGGAACAGGGGAAGGTGCGCGGGGCAGTCCTCCACTCGCTGCCACTCGAATTCGTCGCTCAATTCCGCACGCAGCCGTGCTTCCGCCCCAGCCTCGCGCACCAGGATGTAAAGACCGGCAGGCACGTCTTCTACGCGGTGGACGAAAAACACCGGGTGGACGCTTGGCGCGTAGTCCCAGATATCCCACGGCAGCTGCGAACGGGGAAGCAGGCTGTCGACAAGGTGGTAGAAGTCGGCTGCGGCCATCGAGAACTGCGGGTCGAAGCGCTGGGCGCTGCGCCGCCCCATGATGACCTCGACGGCAGGCAAATGGGTGGCGGACGTTCCCGGCGGGTAATCCTGATACCGCGCTTCTGTAGCCTCGTTGTGATTGCTTTCTGTGGCCGACGCGACTTCGTCGATAATCGGCCAGTGGTACATGGGGTGCGGGTCGAGGATGTTCGCCTGTCCCATCCAGTTGGTCTGAGCCGCGTCCCAGGGTGCGGGCTCGACAAGCGCCTGCGGGTGAGCCGGGCTGATGAGCTGCACCAGCAGATCCGGCTCCTCCCGCTCGGCAACTGCGTAGTCCTGATCGCGCCCGGTACCCAGCAGCGTCGCCAGGCGCTGGCTGTCGCAGCTCGCCACCAGGCGCACCTGCCATCCCAGCAGGCCGGCAGCATAGCGCAGCGCAGCCAGCGCATGGCCGACGTCGAGCTGGCAATAGCGGAAGGCGCGCTCGCCGTATTTCCAGGCTTCGCGCCAGTGGATGGAGGACAGTCCGATCCACAGGCCGGACGGGTGCGCCGCAGTGGAGCGGCAGCGTTGTTCCAGCGCATGGCTACGGCTGGCGTAGTGGTAGAGGCCGGCGTCCAGCCCCGCGACACCGTGCGCGATCACATACGCTTCGGTCGGGTGCAGATTTCCGCTCGACGGGTTGCAGCGCAACGCCCAGCGATCCGGCCCGTATTCTTTCCAGGCGGACAGTCCGAGCGACAGTTGCAGCAGGGCGCCGATCGAATCCAGGGAGAATTCGGGAGCTGCCCGGTCTTCGCCGATATGAGCAAGCCGGCCCGCGCAAAGCGGCAGGCGGAAGGACGGGCAGCCCGCGAACGCGCGGAAGGGATCGGGCTGGCTGGTCCAGTCCAGCGTCTCCGGCCCGGAGGCATAGCGATCGGGCCGGTGCTTGGTGCGCTCGTGGTAGGCGATGGCGGTGTCGGCGGCGTTCATGGCGGCAATCTTTCAATTGACACGGATCGTAGGCGATAACGGGATTCTTGAGCAGCAGCCTGTGTAGGTTGGGCTGCCAAGCCCAACGTTTCCTCTCGCCTGGTAGTCCACATTGTGTTGGGCTTCACTTCATTCAGCCCAACCTACACAGCTGAGCGTTACCCATGCCGTCATTGCGAGGAGCGCAGCAACGCGGCAATCCATGAATTTGCCGGGCTGATTGAACTGGATCGCCACGGCCTCGGCCTCGCGATGACACGTCTTGCCTGGATTCATTTCCCACTCCTTTGCGCCAAGGCCAGCAGCGCCTCGGTCTGCACCTCGATACGGTGCCGGATGTCCTTGTCCAGCTTCTTCAGCCAATAACCCGGAATGCCCGCTACCCCGCAGGCCGCGCCAGCCAGCATGCCAGCCAGGGCGCCGTTGGTGTCTGCGTCCTCTCCGCGATTCACCACCTCGGTCACACAGGATTCGAAACTGTCCGTGCGGAAGAAAGTGTGGAGAACCGTCTGTACCGTATCGACGATGTAACCCGATGCGTGTTTGGGATAGGGGTCGAAGCGGAACACCGGAAACTCGCCGATCAGGCGATTCGCTTCCACGCGGCAGCCTTTGATTCCGCCGCCGTGAATCAGGGCTTGCGTCATTCTCCCGAGCGCCAGGGTCGCGGCGTCCGACAAGGGGTGGTGATGGGTGATATGACATTGCTCCCGTGTTGCCTGGGTGAATGCGTCATCGTTATGCAGCGTCGCCAGCGCCAGCGGCAGGTTGCGCATGCAGGCGCCGTTGCCGCCATCGCGCTCATTAGGCTGGCCTGCCAGCGTGCCGTCCGTCATGTAGCGCTGGATGCCACGGCGGCAGGTGTTGCCCACATCCACCGGCTTGCTCTTGAGCCATGCCACGAAGGCATCGGCGGCGGCAGTCGCGTTCCAGCCGCCGCTGTCGATAAGCGACTGCCCCAGCGCCAGCGACATCTGAGTATCGTCGGTGACCTGACCCGGTTTGAGTTTGAGCCAGCCGCCGCCGACCATGTCGCGGTGCATGCCGTAGGCGTGCTGGATTTCGGCGGGCATCATGAATTCAACCGTTGCGCCCAGGGCATCGCCGACGGCGAAACCAAGATAAGCACCCAGGGCACGTTCGTGTACTTCATCGTGAATCACGTTTCTAGGATCATAGGTAATTGACCGTGACGCGATAGTCGCCGCCGATCACGCAGATATTCCGCTTCGCCCTTGATCGCATCGCACGGCAGCCGTGCGGCGGCAGTCATTGCGCGTGAATCGGAATAAGCGCTTGTTTGCGCCCCAACAATCCATCCACCTTTCTGCGTGCGTTTTCCACCGTCAGCGGTTTCAGCAGCAGGCCATCGATGCCTGCGCTTTGACAGGATGCCACCAGCGGATCCTCGCGGTTATCTGCCACCAGCAGAATCTTTGCGCTGGTCAGGCGCGACCGGATGAGCGGTAACACATCCATCCCGCGCTCGCGCACGACATCGATGCCCAACAACAGCAGGTCGGGTTTCCACTCGACGCTTTTGTCGAATGCCGCTTCGAGGCTGGACAGGTCATGGGTCTCGTTCTCGTCGTGCAACATGAACTGCAGCGCCATGCGCGTGATTTCGTCGTTGGCCACCACGAACAGGCGTTTGTTGTCGACGGCCTTTGCGCTCTCTACGCCGATTTGCATCGCATTTCTCCCGGGTGTCTTGTCTGTGGAAATCAGAGAAGAGCAAGAAGCGTTCCGGTGGCGTAACCCACGCCCGCATGCGGCCTGGCTGCGCGAACGGCACGTAAATGTCGTGTCGCATGTCGGACAAGGCAGGGGCGAATGTAGGGTTAGTGACAAAGACTGAAAGTCAGCCAGGCGGCCATGGCTGCCGGTTGGCGGGACGCAGGCGCGTGGCACGCGCGTTGCTTCAACAGATCAACTAAAGGAGGCCGCCATGATTTTCTCCCGCACCAGCCAATATGCCATCCAGGCGTTGATCTATCTGGCCGCCCAGCCGAGCGGTAAGCGGGAGCTTAGCCGTGAGATCGCACAGAACCTGGGTGTGCCATCGGCCTATCTGGCCAAGATTCTTCAGGACCTGAGCCGGGTGAAGCTGCTGGATTCGTCGCGTGGCCGCTGTGGCGGGTTCAGTTTGCGCCCCGGCGCCGAGAAGACCAGCTTGCTCGACGTTGTCCTGCTGACTGAAGGCGCCCGCGTGGATCGCGAGTGCCTGCTCGGGCTCAAGGTCTGCAATGACGAGACTGCCTGCCCCCTGCATCGCAAGTGGAAACCCGTCAAGAAGGTCATCCTCGCCAGCCTTGGCAGCGTCACCCTGATCCATCTTGCACAGGCTGTTCAAAGCGGCCAATACCGATTGGCCGATCTGCCGTTGGCGCTAACGCGGCGCTGAAGGTTCCCCCCCTTGCTTTTTCCTTTGGGCTTGTCCCTTTCACTACAGCTTTTTGGGCGTTTGTCGCGTTTGCAACAAGCAGTGCCGACCTTTTTTATCCATAAAAATACTATTTAAAACATGGTGTTATCAATTTATCTCTTGGGTGGCACGGTCGTTGCTCAGTACTGGACGTGCAGCGAATGTTTTGCCGGATCCGTATCCGAATAAGAAGAAGAAGAAAGGTGCGCAGCAGAATTTTTCGAGTCGGCTGAGTACTTGCTGCCAGGGTGAATCGATTTTGAATTTTTTAACTTAAGGAGATACACGTGGCTAAATTAAGGCAAATCGCCTTCTACGGCAAAGGCGGGATTGGTAAATCCACCACTTCGCAAAACACCCTGGCGGCTCTGGCCGACCTGGGCCAGAAAATCCTCATCGTCGGCTGCGATCCCAAGGCCGACTCCACCCGTCTGATTCTGCACGCCAAGGCCCAGGACACCATCCTGAGCCTGGCCGCCGAGGCCGGCAGCGTGGAAGACCTCGAGCTCGAGGACGTGATGAAGATCGGCTACAAGAACATCAAGTGCGTCGAATCCGGCGGCCCTGAGCCCGGCGTCGGCTGTGCCGGTCGTGGCGTGATCACGTCCATCAACTTCCTCGAAGAAGAAGGCGCTTACGAGGGCATCGACTACGTTTCCTACGACGTGCTCGGCGACGTGGTGTGCGGTGGTTTCGCCATGCCCATCCGCGAGAACAAGGCGCAGGAAATCTACATCGTGATGTCCGGCGAGATGATGGCCATGTACGCGGCCAACAACATCTCCAAGGGCATTCTGAAGTACGCCAACTCCGGCGGCGTTCGCCTCGGCGGCCTGGTGTGCAACGAGCGCCAGACCGACAAGGAACTGGAGTTGGCCGAATCGCTGGCTGCCAAGCTGGGCACCACGCTGATCCACTTTGTCCCGCGCGACAACGTGGTGCAGCACGCCGAACTGCGCCGGATGACCGTGCTGGAATACGCACCCGATTCCAAGCAGGCCCAGGAGTACCGCGACCTGGCCCAGAAGATCCACAACAACGCCGGCAACGGCACGATTCCGACGCCCATCACCATGGACGAGCTGGAAGACATGCTGATGGAGCACGGGATCATGAAGCCGGTGGACGAGTCCATCGTCGGCAAGACCGCTGCCGAGCTCGCGGCCGAAGCAGCGGCTGCGTAACCGAGTCCCGTCGCCTGCGTGCGCCCTGTTTTTTGGGGCGGGCAAGGGTGACGGGCTCAACAGAGGGAGACCTCTGCCAAGCGTGCCGACCTTTGGTAGCGGCGTTCTTCGCAGAGTTTTCCCGGGAACCGGGATGCCGGTGTTTAGTGTTCACATCAATCAGGAGGGCGAAATGAGCCTCACAGTCGAGCAAGTCAAAGAAAGAAATCAGGACCTTATCAAAGAGGTGCTGGAGGTCTATCCGGATAAAACCGCCAAGCGGCGCGCCAAGCACCTGGGCACCTTCGAGGAAGGCAAGCCCGACTGTGGCGTGAAATCGAACGTCAAGTCGATTCCCGGCGTGATGACCATCCGCGGTTGCGCCTACGCCGGTTCCAAGGGCGTGGTGTGGGGCCCGATCAAGGACATGATCCATATCAGCCACGGCCCGGTCGGCTGCGGCCAGTATTCGTGGGCCGCGCGCCGCAACTACTACATCGGCACCACCGGCGTGGACAGCTTCGTCACCATGCAGTTCACCTCCGACTTCCAGGAGAAGGACATCGTTTTCGGCGGCGACAAGAAGCTGGAAAAGATCATGGACGAGATCCAGGTGCTGTTCCCGCTCAACAAGGGCATCACCGTGCAGTCCGAGTGCCCGATCGGCCTGATCGGCGACGACATCGAAGCGGTGTCGAAGAAAAAATCCAAGGAATACGACGGCAAGACCATCGTGCCGGTGCGTTGCGAGGGGTTCCGCGGCGTATCGCAGTCGCTCGGCCACCACATCGCCAACGACACCATCCGCGACTGGATTTTCGACAAGGGCGACAAGCATCCCGAGTTCGTCGGCACCCCGTATGACGTGGCCATCATCGGCGACTACAACATCGGCGGCGACGCCTGGGCTTCGCGCATCCTGCTGGAAGAAATGGGGCTGCGGGTGATCGCTCAGTGGTCCGGCGACGGCTCCATCGCCGAGCTGGAGAACTCGCCCAAGGCCAAGCTCAACGTGCTGCACTGCTACCGCTCGATGAACTACATCTCGCGCCACATGGAAGAGAAGTACGGGATTCCATGGGTTGAGTACAACTTCTTCGGCCCGTCCAAGATCGAAGCCAGCTTGCGCGAAATCGCCAGCCACTTCGACGACAAGATCAAGGAAGGCGCCGAACGCGTCATCGCCAAGTACCGCAAGATGATGGACGCGGTGATCGAGAAGTACAAACCGCGCCTGGCCGACAAGACCGTCATGCTGTTCGTCGGCGGCCTGCGTCCGCGCCACGTCATCGGCGCCTACGAGGATCTGGGCATGAATGTGGTCGGCACCGGCTACGAGTTCGGCCACAACGACGACTACCAGCGCACCACGCACTACGTCAAGGACGGCACGCTGATCTACGACGACGTCACCGGCTACGAATTCGAAAAATTCGTCGAGAAGATCCAGCCCGATCTGGTCGGCTCCGGCATCAAGGAAAAATACGTGTTCCAGAAAATGGGCGTGCCCTTCCGCCAGATGCACTCCTGGGACTACTCGGGCCCGTACCACGGCTACGACGGCTTCGCCATCTTCGCCCGCGACATGGACATGGCGATCAACAACCCGGTGTGGGGCCTGACCAAGGCGCCCTGGAAGAAGTGAACGTTGCGTGAGGGGTGAGGCGTCTACGGCAATCCCGTGACGCTCATCCGCCCCTTGCACCTCACAGAATTTGAAGGAGAAACAGCATGACTCAGGACGTAGAAAACGTAGTCGACCATCTCAACCTGTTCCGCAGCCCGGAATACAAGGAGATGTTCGCGGACAAGCGGAAGAACTTCGAGTTCGCCCACCCCGACGACAAGGTCGAGGAAATGGCCGAATGGACCAAGGGCTGGGAATACCGCGAGTTGAACTTCCAGCGCGAGGCGCTGACCGTCAATCCGGCCAAGGCCTGCCAGCCTCTGGGCGCGGTGTTTGTCGCGGTCGGCTTTGAAGGCACCATCCCCTTCGTGCACGGCTCGCAGGGTTGCGTCGCTTACTACCGCAGCCACTTCAGCCGCCACTTCAAGGAGCCTTCCTCCTGCGTGTCGTCTTCCATGACGGAAGACGCGGCGGTGTTCGGCGGCCTCAACAACATGATCGACGGCCTGCAGAACACGCATTCCATGTACAAGCCGAAGATGATCGCGGTCTCCACCACCTGCATGGCGGAAGTGATCGGCGACGACCTCAACGGCTTCATTTCGACCGCCCGCGAAAAAGGCAGCGTGCCGGCAGATTTCCCGGTGCCTTACGCGCATACCCCGGCTTTCGTCGGCAGCCACATTACCGGTTACGACAACGCGCTCAAGGGCATCGTCAGCTACTTCTGGGAAGGCAAGGAACGCACGCCCGGCGAGAAGATCAACTTCATCGGCGGCTTCGACGGCTACACCGTCGGCAACCTGCGCGAAGTCAAGCGCATCTTCGACCTGATGGGAATCGAGCACACCATCCTGGCCGACAACAGCGATGTGTGGGACACCCCGGCCGACGGCGAATTCCGCATGTACGACGGCGGCACCACGCTGGACGATGCCAAGGCTGCGCTCAATGCCAAGGCCACCATTTCGATGCAGCAGTACTGCACCGAAAAGACCCTGGATTACATCGCCAAGACCGGCCAGGAAACCGTGGCCTTCAACCACCCCGTTGGCGTGGCGGCAACCGACCATTTCCTGATGGAGCTGTCGCGCATCACCGGCAAGCCGATTCCCGACGCGCTGACCAAGGAACGCGGTCGTCTGGTGGACGCCATCGCCGACTCCAGTGCGCACATCCACGGCAAGAAGTTCGCCATCTACGGCGATCCGGATCTGTGCTACGGCCTCGCCGGCTTCCTGCTCGAACTGGGCGCCGAACCGGTGCACGTGCTGTCGACCAACGGCGGCAAGGAATGGGGAATCAAGATGCAGGCGCTGTTCGACAGCTCGCCCTTCGGCAAAAGCTGCCATGTCTATCCGGGACGCGACTTGTGGCACATGCGCTCACTGCTTAACACCGAGCCGGTGGATTTCCTGATCGGCAACACCTACGGCAAGTACCTGGAGCGTGATACCGGCACCCCGCTGATCCGTATTGGCTTCCCGGTGTTCGACCGCCATCACCACCACCGCTATCCGGTGTGGGGCTACCAGGGCACGATGAATACGCTGGTGTGGATTCTGGACAAGATCTTCGACGAAATGGACAAGAACACCATCGTCCCGGCGAAGACCGATTACAGCTTCGACATCATTCGTTAATGGCATACCCGGCGGCATTGCGCCGCCGGGGTAGTGAAGGAACGAAGAAAAATGGCAAACGTAACGTTTAACTCGCCGCTGATGGAAAAGGACGTGACGGTCTACGCCATCGCCGGTGATACCCACACGCTGCTCAAGGTGGCGCAAAAGAACAAGATTCCACTGCCCTTCGAATGCGAGGACGGGGAATGCGGCTCATGCGTGATGGAAGTCGTCTATCTGTCCGACAAGCCACGCCTGGGTCAGGCATTGACCGAAAAGGAGCGCGCCACGCTGCTGGCAGCCGGCAAGCTCTCCAAGCACGACATCCAGGAAGCGGAAGTGAATGACATGCCGCCGTCCTATCGTCTTGCGTGCCAGTACATCGTGCGCGACGAGGATGTTCTGGTGAAGTTCAGTGGTGAACCCGGGGTCACGATGTGAGGGTGGCGGGCGGGTAGCAGGTGGTGCGGGACGAGGCGATTCTCGTTGCGTTTTGAAGCGCAGGCAGTCAAGCGCTCATGGCGGAGAACGGTAATGGATGCACTGACACGCAAAATTCAGGAAGTGTTCGACGAACCCGCCTGCGGCAAGAACCAGGCGAAATCGGAGAAGGAGCGCAAGAAAGGCTGCACCAAGCAATTGGTTCCCGGCGCGGCCGCGGGCGGCTGTGCATTCGACGGCGCAAAAATTGCGCTGCAGCCGATCACCGATGTCGCGCATCTGGTCCACGGCCCCATCGCCTGCGAAGGCAATTCATGGGACAACCGCGGCGCCAAGTCTTCCGGCTCCAGTCTCTACCGTACCGGTTTCACCACTGACATCAACGAACTCGACGTGATCTACGGCGGCGAGAAGCACCTGTTCAAATCGGTCAAGGAAATCCTCGACAAATACGATCCGGCCGCGGTGTTCGTCTATCAGACCTGCGTCACCGCGCTGATCGGCGACGACATCGAGGCGGTGTGCAAGGCCGCCACCCAGAAATTCGGCAAGCCGGTGATTCCGGTCGACGCCCCCGGTTTCGTCGGCAACAAGAATCTCGGCAACAAGCTGGCCGGCGAGGCGCTGCTCGATTATGTGATCGGCACCGAGGAACCCGAGACCACCACGCCCTACGACATCAACATCATCGGCGAATACAACCTGGCCGGTGAGCTGTGGCAGGTCAAGCCGCTGCTGGACGAAATGGGCGTGCGCATCCTGTCGTGCATTTCCGGCGACGCCAAGTACCGCGAGGTGGCGTATTCGCACCGCGCCCGTGCCGCGATGATGGTGTGCTCCAAGGCGATGATCAACATCGCCCGCAAGATGGAAGAGCGTTACGAGATTCCGTTCTTCGAAGGCTCCTTCTACGGCATCACCGACATGAGCGATTCCCTGCGCAACATCGCCCAATTGCTGGTGGGCAAGGGCGCGCCTGCGGAATTGCTGGAACGCACCGAAGCCATCATCCGGCGCGAAGAAGCGGCGTTCTGGCAACGCATGGAAGCCTACAAGGATCGCCTGAAAGGGGTGAAGGTCTTGCTCATCACCGGCGGCGTGAAGTCCTGGTCGGTGGTCTCCGCGCTGCAGGAAGTCGGCATGGAAATCGTCGGCACCAGCGTGAAGAAATCCACCCTTGAAGACAAGCAGCGCATCAAGGAGCTGATGGGTGAGGATGCCCACATGGTCGACGACATGACGCCGCGCGAAATGTACAAGATGCTGAAGGACGCGCAGGCCGACATCATGCTTTCCGGCGGGCGCTCCCAGTTCATTGCGCTGAAGGCCAAGATGCCCTGGCTCGACATCAACCAGGAGCGCCATCACGGTTACGCCGGCTATGACGGCATGGTGAATCTGGTGCGCGAAATCGACAAGTCGCTGCGCAATCCGGTCTGGGAACAGGTGAGGAAGCCTGCGCCGTGGGAAAAAGCTGGCGGAGAGTCGAGAGTCGAGAGCGGTGAGCAACCCCCGCCCGCTTTAGTCGCGACCCTCGGCTCTCCACCCTCGACTCTCCACTCTCCACTCTCGGCTCACGGCTAACTCATGGCCATCGTCACCCACGTCAAGAAATCCTGCGCGGTCAACCCGCTCAAGATGAGCCAGCCGATCGGCGCGGCGCTGGCCTTCACCGGGCTGGACAACTGCATGCCCACGCTGCACGGCTCGCAGGGCTGCACGGCTTTCGGTCTAGTGCTGTTTGTGCGCCACTTCAAGGAAGCGGTGCCGATGCAGACCACCGCCATGAACGAGGCCACCACCATCATGGGCGGCTACGACAACGTCGAGCAGGCCATCCTCAACATCCACAAGCGCGCCAAGCCGGCCATCATCGCCATTGCGTCGACCGGCCTCACCGAAACCAAGGGTGACGATGTCGACGGCTATCTGACGATGATCCGCAAGAAGCATCCGGAACTGGATGAGGTGGCCCTGGTGTATGTCTCCACGCCGGACTACGTTGGCGCGTTTCAGGACGGCTGGGCCAAGGCGGTAGCCAAGATCGTGAAGGTGCTGGCCGTGCCGGGCCCGACCGTCGCCGGGCAGATCAATGTGCTTGCCGGCAGCCACCTTACCCCCGGCGACCTCGAAGAGATTCGCGAACTGGTGGAAGCCTTTGGGCTGAAGCCGATCATCCTGCCGGACCTGTCGGGTTCAATGGATGGGCATATCCCGGACAACTTCAGCCCCACCACCCTGGGCGGCACCACGCTGGCGGAACTGCGTGCCAGCGGTTCTTCCGAATTTACCCTTGCCATCGGCGAACACATGCGCGAGGCCGCGCAGACCCTGCAGGACACCTGCGGCGTGCCGTTCGAGGTGCTGGAAAGTCTCACCGGGCTCGACACCAACGATCGTCTGATGAGCCTGCTGGCGGAGAAATCCGGCCGCCCGGCGCCCAACAAATACCGCCGCCAGCGCAGCCAGTTGATGGATGCCATGCTGGATGCGCACTTTTTCATCGGCGGCAAGAAGATTGCCATCGGCGCCGAGCCGGATCTGCTGATTGCCGTGGGCAAGCTGTTCGCCGGCTTGGGCGCGGAACTCACTGCGGTGGTGACGACGACGCCGTCCCCGGTGCTGGAACACTTGCCGGCCGAGGAAGTGCTGATTGGCGACCTCGAAGACTTGGAGCAGCGGGCACAGGGCTGTGACCTGCTGGTGACCCACTCGCACGGCCGCCAGATGGCGGAGCGCCTGAACCTTCCTTTCCTGCGCATGGGTATTCCGATGTTCGACCGCCTGGGCGCGGCGCATCAGCTGACGGTGGGCTATCGCGGCACGCGCAACCTGATTTTTGAAGTGGCCAATATGTTCATGGCGGCGGCGCACGAGCCGCAACCGGACGATTGGCGGCGACCGGCCGCAGCGGGAGCGGAATGTGGAAGTTGTACGTCGGCTGCGGCGCATTGACAGCGGCTTGGGTGAACCCTTTTCAATTGGAGGCACTATGAAAGTGGCATTTTGTACACAGGACATGAAGCGCGTTGACGCCCATTTCGGCTGGGCGAAGAACATCGCAATTTACGAGGTGTCGGCCGACGACTCGCATTTTTCCGAGGCGATCCAGTTCGATGGCGACCTTCAGGAAGACGGCAACGAAGACAAGCTCGCGCCGAAGCTGGAAGCGATCAAGGACTGCGCCATTCTCTACGTTGCAGCGATTGGCGGTTCGGGCGCGGCACGCGTGGTGGCCAGCAAAATCCACCCGATCAAGGTACAGGAGCCGGAGGCGATCGACGCCATTCTGCTCAAGCTGCAAGGCGTGCTGAAGGGCACGCCGCCGCCCTGGCTGCGCAAGGCGATCGAGAAGGACCAGGGCAAGACATTCGATTTTGACGAAGAAGAGGTTGAACAAAATGCTTAGTGCTGAAGCCACCGTGGTTGCTGCCGATCCGATGCAGTCGCTGTTCATGAAAGAGCTGATCAAGCAGTGGCGCGCGCAGGACACCCACGGCACGTGGGAAGGCAAGACCGACGCCAAGCTGCTGGAACCCTACATCATCACCAAGGAGCAGCGCCGGCAATTGCCCATCATCGGCGACCCCGACCCGGAAACGCTGTGGCGGATGGAGCTGTATTACAACGCCATCGGCCTGGCCATCGAACGGCAGACCGGCGTCATGGTGTCGCCGATGATGAAAATGTCGCACGAGGGGTTTGGCCGGCTGGTGCTGCTGGCCGGGCGCCTGGTTGCGGTCAACAAACAATTGCGCGACGTCAACCGCTTCGGGTTCGAGAGCATGGAAAAGCTCGCTGAAGAAGGGGAAAAGCAGGTTGCGGCAGGCGTCAGCATGGTGAATCAATTTCCCGACGCAGCCAGATATGAGTAAGCCGCACAGGTGTGCGGCGTGTGGGCGGACGTGAATCCAGATCCGGATTCAAGACGCCGAATGAAGCTGAAAGGAGCACGTCATGGGTGTTTTATTTGAACGCGGGATGGACGTCGATGCGCCGCATTGGATCGACATTTTCGACAACGAAAAATTCGAGCAGTTTATGGCCGAAAGTTCGGCCAAGGCAGCCGGGAAGGACAACATGGAAGACAAGGAAACCCTCAAAGCCGAGGTGAAAAAACTCAACGCACGCGCCATGGAGGCGCGCATGGCCTTGCACGACCTGTCGGAAGAACTGCCGGCCGGCCTGGATACGGTAATGGACGTGGCGCAGCAAACGGTAGCGGCCTTCCTGAGCCTGGAGGCGGCGCGCAAGAAACTGGCAGCTGCTACGGCGTGAGGTGAGTCATGAGCAACCCGGTCACCATCACCCTGCCCGATGGGCGTAGCTGGACGCCGAAGTTCGTCCACGCCATCAACGAGGAGAAGTGCATCGGCTGTGGGCGCTGCTTTCGCGTGTGCGGTCGCGACGTGCTGCAGCTCAAGGGCGTGAATGAGGACGGCGAATACGTCGAGGTCGCGCTGGATGACGATGACGATGATGGTGAATACGAGAAAAAGGTCATGACCATTGCCAACCAGATGAACTGCGTCGGTTGCGAGGCGTGCGCCAAGATCTGCCCGAAAAAATGCTATGACCATGAAGTGATGGAGGCGGGCTGATATGCGCCGCGAGCTGCTCGATTACGAACTGCTGATGCGCCATGCGCGCGACCCCGATGACGTGCTGGCGCAAACCTTCGCGCGCGTCATCATGGCGGCGGCGCGCGGCTCGCTCGCCGCGCCCGGCGTTGGCATGGGGCTGGATCGCATGCGCTTCGGCGCGCTGGTGGCCTGCTATTTCCCCGGTGCGGAGGTGCAACTATTCGGCGCCGCCTGTAATCCTGCCGCCCCTTGCACCGACTGCACGCCGGTGCCTTCGGACGAGTTCGACGACCTGGTGCAGCTGCTGCTGGAGCATCGCAGCGACGACGCCGAGCAGACCGAGTGGCTGGCCTACGCCATCGCCAGCGGCTGCATGGGAAGCGACCATCTGTATCAGGACATGGGCTTGCCAAATCGCCAGGCCTTGTCGGAGTTGATGGCGCGGCACTTCGCTACGCTGGTGGCGAAGAACAGCGCCAACATGAAATGGAAGAAATTTCTCTACAAGCAGTTGTGCGACCGCGCCGAGGTGCGTGCTTGCAGCGCGCCCTCGTGCCAGGTGTGTAGCGACTACCTGAAATGCTTCGGCCCGGAAGACGACACCGGACTGGGAGCCTTGTCGATGGCCAGCGGCAGGGCGGCACGCGAAACGCTGCCCGTCTAAAGCAGCTCCCCGTCCCGGCCTTTCCTCCGGGGGGAAGAATAAGAACGTCGCTCCCGTGGGCGACGGAAAACGGCTACAGGAACCTTGCCGTTCGCGCTGGCGTCAAGGACGACGCAGGCAAGAGGCGGCGATCGCCTCCACGCGCGCCGGCCGCGGCGGGTCGAGCGAGCGCACACTCGCCGGCTGCGCCGCCAGCAGCGCACACAGCCATCGCCCGCGCGAGGACGACAATGGGCGCAGCCGCCGCCAGCCTTGGTGTGGTTGATGACGTCTTCCATCGTCGACAGCTTGTTGGCGCGCACCGTGTCTTCGATCGGCACCGCATCGATGGCGAAGCATTTGCAGATCAGCGCGCCTTCCTCGTGGTCGTCGCTCCATTCCTCGCCGCGATAGTTGGCGATCGCCGCCTGCAGCGCCTCGCGTCCCATCACCGAGCAGTGCATCTTCGATCAGCAGCGTCACGTCGCCCACTGCGACCAGCACGTCATCCTCTTCGCCGATGCCTTGGGCGAGCTATATGAATTCGTGAAAACCTGCGGCGACCAAGGTCGTGGGCGCCTGGCCTACCGACGACTACGATTTCATCGCCTCCAAGGCGGAAATCGACGGCGAATTCGTCGGCCTGGTGCAGGATCTGGACAACCAGAAAATGCTGCTGGAGGACAGGCTGGAAACCTGGCTGCTGTTGATTGCGAAGGCGTTCGGGCTGGTGCTCAAGTGAGATACGGATTGCCCGCTGTTTTGAAGCAGGGTTAGCAAGGTGGGGCTGACGCGTGTCCGCACCATTCCTGCGCTGCGCTTTGCCCTTCCTGTCTCTGCCGATCTAACAAACTACCGCTAAACCGTCTGACAAATGTCGCTGCATCCCTCTGTATCGAACGGGAAAACCATTTGTAAGCACCAACTGTCATTGGGGCTTACAAATGGCTGGATCTGTGCATGGTGCGGGCTGCCATATCGTGGTGCACGCCCCGGGGGATATAGGAGGGTATGACGGCGAGCATAAAAACTTAATCCATATAAAACATTGTGTTGCATTGTTTTTGTTGGCTGGCACATGGCTTGCTAAATGATCTCCGTCGCTGTTGATCCCACCGTATCAATTGTTAGGAGAAAACCATGTCTGAACAGTCTCACAAGGACAAACTTGCCGAGGTCTTGGCTGCCGGGATGAACCGCCGCAGCTTCATGAAACTGATGGGGAGCGGGGCCGGGCTGGCTGCCGGCAGCGCCATCATGGGAAGCGCGCTGGTCCAGAGCGCCATGGCCGCCGCGCCCAAGCGAGGCGGCACCATCAAGCTCGCCTGGGTCGACGCGGTGGACACGCTGGACCCGCATTTCACCGCCTCGCTGGGCTCGGTGAAGATCCTCAACAACATCTTCAACGGCCTGCTCAAGGTAGCCTACGACGGCAAGAAGGTGTCCTTCGTGCCTGACCTCGCCGAAACCTGGGAGATGCCGGACGACAAGACCCACGTGTTCAAGCTGCGTAAGGGGGTGAAATTCCACAACGGCGATCCCTGCGACGCTACCGCCGTGAAATGGAGCCTGGAGCGCGTCAAGGACCCTGCGGTCGGCTCACCCCATGCATGGAAATTTGAGACATTGGCCGGCATCGACATCGTCGACGAGTCGACCATTCGCATGCGTTTCTCCAAGCCTTACGCCTTCCTGCCGGTGGCGCTCACCGGCAGCACCGGGCGCGCCGGCACCATCGTCAGCAAGCGCGCGGTGGAGCAGCACGGCAAGGCTTTCGGCCGCAATCCGGTGGGCACCGGCCCGTTCAAGTTCGCCGGCTGGCGCGAGAACGAATCGATCACGCTGGAGCGAAACCCGGACTACTTCGAACCGGGCTTACCTTATCTGGATGGCGTGCAGATCCTCCTGATCAAGGAGCCGACCGCCGCGGTGGCGGCCATGATGGCGGGGCAGGTGGACGGCATGAGCCTGTCGCCCTTCCAGTTCATCCCGCAACTGAAGGCGAACCCCAACCTGAAAGTCTATGGCGAGGTGGAGGGCAACTACAGCTTCGTCGGCATGAACAACCGCCGCACGCCCTTCGACGATCCCATGCTGCGCAAGGCCGTGGCTGCAGCGATCGACCGCAACGTCATCGTCAAGCAGGGCTATTTCGGCGAGGCCATTCCTGCCTACAGCTGCATCTCGCCGCCCATGACCGGTTTCTACGACAAGAACATCGGCAAGAGCGGACGCGGTCAGCACTTCGACCTGAAGAAGGCGATGGAATACCGCAAGCAGTCCAAGGTCCAGGGCGAGGTCAATCCCGTCTATATCGTGAGCCAGGGCTTCACCGGCTCGGGCGGCAGCGGCACGCGCAACTCCCAGCTCATCCTGCCGATGCTGGAAAAGATCGGCATCAAGCCGAAGATCGAACTGCTCGATCGCGCTGTGTGGACCAAGCGGCGCAACGGCGGCGACTTCGACATGTACGACGAGGCCTGGATCGCCGACCTCGATCCCGACGAAACCCTCTACCCGGAATGGCACAGCGGCAAGCCCTGGAACTTCGTCGGCTACAGCAACAAGGAGTTCGACAAGCTGCTCTCCGAAGCACAGGACACACTCAACCAGGTGACGCGCAAGAAGCTCTACGACAAGGCCGAGGATCTGCTCATGGCCGACGCCCCGCTCGCGGTGCTCGCCCACATGAAGGTGTTCAAGATCCTCAGCAAGCGGGTGCAGGGTTTCCAGTACATCCCGGTCGATCTGCTGAACCTGCATTCCGTCTGGCTGGCCTGATGTTCCAGGCTGCATCCGCCAAACTGGCGCAGACCCTGCTGGTGCTGCTCTTCGTCTCGGCAGCCAGCTTCGCGTTCCTGAAGCTGGCGCCGGGAGACCCGGTGAGCATCATGCTGGGCTCGGACTATTCGAAGTCGTCCTACGACCAGCTGACTCACGAACTCGGCCTCGACCAGCCCGTCGTATTCCAGTACGGCAACTGGCTGGCCGATTTCGTCCGCGGCGACTGGGGCACCTCCTACATCACCAACCAGAACATCTTCGAACTGGCGGTGCTGCAGGCGCTGCCGGTGACGCTGACGCTGGCCGCACTGTCGCTGCTGATCGCGCTGCTGATCGGCATCCCCGCCGGAGTGCTGGCCGCGCTCTATCGCAACAGCTGGGTGGATGTGCTGGCAACCACGCTGGCCATCGGCGGCAACGCCTTCCCCAGCTTCTATCTGGGCATCCTGCTGATCTGGCTGTTCGGGGTCGATCTGGGCTGGTTCCCCGTCCTCGGATTCGTCGCGCCCTGGGAAGATTTCTGGCAGGGGCTGTGGCACCTGACCCTGCCGGCCGTCACGCTGGGTGCCTGGTACGTCGGGCTCATTGCGCGCATCACGCGCTCCAGCCTGCTGGAAGTGCTGGGGCAGCCGTACATTCTGGCCGCCAAGGCGCGCGGCGAACCGGCCTGGCGCGTGGTGTGGGTGCACGGCATGCGCAACGTGCTGATGCCGCTGGTCACCGTCATCGGCCTGCAGCTCGGCGGCATGCTGCGCGGCGCGGTGATGACCGAGGTGGTGTTTGCCCTGCCCGGCCTCGGGATGATGGTCACCACCGCGGTGCTCAACCGCGAATACATCGTGGTCCAGGCCGGCATCATGCTCACCGGCCTGCTGTTCGTGGCGGTCAACCTTGCCGTCGACCAGACCTACCAGTTCCTTGATCCACGCATTCGGAGACGCTGACCATGAGTGACGCGCTCAACATCACCGCCATCCCGGACTCGCAATGGAAGCGGCGTTTCCTGCAGCCGCTGCTGCGGCAACGCAGCGCCATGGTCGGCCTCGCGATCATCGCCGTCTATATTTTTGCGGCGGTGTTCGCCCCCTGGCTGGCCACCCATGACCCCACCGCCCAGGATTTGATGGCGTCGCTGCAAGGGCCGAGTGCCGCGCACTGGCTGGGCACGGACTCCTATGGCCAGGATCTCTACTCGCGCCTGCTCTACGGCGCGCAACTGGCGCTCATCATCGGCTTTGCCTCGGTCGCCCTCGGCCTGGTCGCGGGCGTGGCCATCGGCCTCGCGGCCGGGCTGATGGGCGGGCGCACCGAGTGGGTGCTGATGCGCATCGTTGACGGCCTGCTCGCCTTTCCGGAACTGATCCTGGCGATGGCGTTCATGGCGGTGCTCGGACTCGGCACGGAAAACGTCGTCTATGCGCTGGCCCTGTCCTTCGTCGGACCCTTCGCGCGCATGACCCGCGGCGATGTGCTGCAGGTGAAGAACCAGCCCTACATCGAAGCCGCCCGGCTGATGGGCGTGAGTACAGCGGCCATCATCTGGCGTCATGTCCTGCCCAATGTGGTGTCGCCCATCCTGGTTCAGGCCGGGATGCGGGTCAGCATCGCCATCCTGCTGGAATCGGGGCTGTCCTTCCTCGGCATCGGCGTGGTTCCGCCGACCCCGGACTGGGGCCTGATGATCGCCGAGGGCCGCGCCTTCATCACCATGGCGCCGTGGATCTCGGGGGTGCCGGGCGTGGCCCTGGCGATTCTTCTGGTGGCACTGAATCTGCTGGGCGACGGCCTGCGCGATGCCTTCGACCCCACGACCCAAAAGGACGCCTAGATGGACTGCGCTGTCGCATTGAACCCCCAGGCTGCCGATTTGCCGGCTGGCCAGGAACCGCTGCTCGAAGTGCGCGATTTCAGCCTGCGGCGCGGCCAGGCCGTTGTGCTGGATGGCGTCAACCTGGCGCTGCATGCCGGCGAAACCCTGGGCCTGATCGGCGAATCGGGGGCCGGTAAATCCACCCTCGCCCTGGCGCTCATCGGCCTGCTGCGCGCGCCCATTTCCACAAT
>DATMWS010000114.1:0-24588 GCA_035562135.1 Thiobacillus sp.
TCCCGATCCGGCGCGGCTTCATCCAGCGCACGGTCGGCCATGTTCGCGCAGTGGACGACGTGACGCTGTCGATTCAGGCGGGCCGCACGCTGGCGCTGGTGGGCGAATCCGGCTGCGGCAAGACCACGGTGGGCAAGGCGCTGTTGCGGCTGATCGAGCCGACCGCGGGCCGCATCGTGCTGGGCGGCGAAACCATCACGGCGAAGAATGGTTCCATTTTGCGGCGGCAGGCGCAGATGGTGTTTCAGGATCCGTTCAGCTCGCTCAATCCGCGCATGCGGGTGGCCGACATCCTGCTCGAAGGCATGGACGCGCTGCGCGTCGGCGCAGCCAGCCAGCGGCGCGATGCGGTGGCGCAACTGCTGGGTCAGGTGGGGCTGCCGGACGATGCGGGCGGGCGCTATCCGCATGCGTTCTCGGGCGGCCAGCGGCAGCGCATCGCGATTGCGCGGGCGCTGGCGGTATCGCCCCGGCTGGTGATCTGCGACGAGCCGACCAGCGCGCTCGACGTCTCGGTGCAGGCGCAGATCCTCAATCTGCTGAAGGACCTGCAAAATGATCTTGGCCTGGCCTACCTCTTCATCACCCACAATCTTGCGGTGGTCGAGTATCTGGCGCACGAGGTGGCGGTGATGTACCTCGGGCGCATCGTCGAACACGGCGCGGCTGCCGACGTGCTGCGCGCGCCGCGTCATCCTTACACGCTGGCGCTGGTGAGCGCGGTGCCACGCATCGAGCCGCAGACCGGGCCGGGCATCATTCGCCTGGCAGGCGACCAGCCTTCGCCGCTCAACCCGCCGAGCGGATGTCACTTTCACCCGCGCTGCCCGCATGCGAGCGCGGTATGCCGGCAAACGTATCCGGATCAGACCGATGTGGGGGGTGGCCACTGGGTGCGTTGCCACTGGGTGGCGGGACAGGTTTGAGGCTTTTTAGATGGAGTTGCACTTGAATACCGGCAAACGCAGTCGCAATTTCTGGATCGGCAACGGCGTCCTGGCGCTGGCGATGCTGATGCTGTTTTTCATGGGGCCGATATCGGACAGGCTGGGCATTTGGGCGGCGGTGCTGTGGATGGTTCTGGCCGCCGTGGGCATGGCCCTGGTGATGTCGGACAAGACCGGCGAGCCGCCGGAGCCCGACTGAGTCAAGTCCTTTTTGGCATACGATCTTTCATGGGCTTTAGCCCATAGAAAGTCGGAGTACCCACAAGGGGCATCGCGATCCTTTAGGGCATACGATCTTTCATGGGCTTCAGCCCATAGAAAGTCGGAGTCCTTTAGGGCTCTCTGACGGCGACCATCTGACCCGCGTGGATCTTGCCGCTCTTCTTGAAAGCCGGGTTCCACGCCTTGAGATCCGCCAGGCTTTTACCGAAGCGCTGTGCGATGGCATGCAGGGTGTCGCCGCGTTTGACGGTGTAATGAACCGGCTGGGCCGGTTTTCTGACGCTGACTTTGAGACTGGCCGGCTGAATTTCACTGGCCTCGCGGACAGCTGACGCGTTCAAGGGCAGACGGATAATCTGGCCGGCCTTGAGTTTGCTATCGAGTTTGGGGTTGGCTTCAGTCAACTGGACCAGGCTCAGTCCATAACGGCGGGCGACGCCAAACAGAGTGTCGCCGCGCAGCGCGACATGCTGGGTTGCCCCCGGGGTGGCGATCGACGATTGCGCTTCTGCCGCGACCACGCTGCGCCCCTTGACCGGAACCAGAAGGGTCTGCGCGCGCACCAGTTTTCCGCGCTTTAGATGAAACTGGTTGTGTTCTTCGAGGCGGGCGACGCTGACGTCGAAGCGCCTGGCAATGGCTTCGGGGCGTTCGCCCTTTTGCGCATTGTAGGGTTGCCAGGTATCCCAGCTGCCGGTCTCCAGATTGCGCTGGAAGGCGTCCGCCTTGTCGACGGGGACCAGCAGGTTGACCGGCGTGTCGGAGCGGATGAGCTTGCGCGGGAAGGCGGCGTTCAGTGCGATGAAATCATCGCTGCTCATGTCCGCCAGGCGCGCGGCGGAATGGATGTCCATGCTGGCATGAACAGTGACCTGGTTGAAGTAGGGCTGGTTGGGCAGCAGGTCGATGGCGATGCCGTAACGCTCCGGCTCGCGGATCAGGTTTCTGATCGCCAGCAGTTTGGGGACGTAGTGCCGGGTCTCGTTCGGCAGCGACAGGCTGGCGTAATCGGTGGGCAGGCCCTGTTGCACATTTTTCTGGATTGCGCGTGCGACGCAGCCCTCGCCGCAGTTATACGCCGCCAGCGCCAGCTGCCAGTCGCCAAAATCGAGATAGAGCTTGCCCAGGTAGTCGAGCGCGGCACTCGTGGAGGCGGTGAAATCACGCCGGCCGTCGTACCAGGTGTCCTGCTTGAGGCCATAGAGGCGCCCGGTGGAGGGGATGAACTGCCAGATGCCGGAGGCGGCGGACGGTGACAGCGAGGTGGGGATGAATGCACTTTCGATCATCGGCAGCAGCGCGATTTCCATCGGCATGGCGCGCCGGTCGAGTTCCTCGACAATGTGGTAGAGGTAAGGGCGCGAGCGCTCGACCAGACGGCGTACGCTTGCCGGCCGCGCTGCGAACCAGGATTCATGAACGGGAACCAGCGGGTTCTGCGCGCTTGCGTCGTCGATCCTGAAGCCGCTGCGGATGCGCTGCCAGACATCGTCCAGGCTGGCTTGGGCGGCGGTTTCGCTCTCGAGCGTGCCGCTGGGTGTGTCGCCGCTCCATTCCAGCGTCTGGATGCTGGCGCGGGATTCTTCGGCAATCGCTGGATGACTGAAGGACGCCGCCAGCAGGGCCAGGCTGAGCAGGTTTAATTGGGTGCCGGCCAATTTGATTCTGGCCAATTTGATTCCGGGCATGTTGGTCTCCCGTACTCAACAAGTCTCCATCCTAGGTGGCCGGACGGGATCGGTCAACCGTCCCAGCCATCCTTGGCGGCGCGAATCGCGCCGAACACCTCGGCCGGACTGGGATGCGGGCGATTCAGATAGCGGGTGGCAAAGGCCGTCATGTCGGGGTCGTGAAAGCGCAGGAACGGATTGGTGGCTTTTTCCAGCGCCAGGATCGAAGGCAGGGTGGGTCGCCCGTGCGCGCGCAGGTCGCGGTCGGCACGCTCGCGTTCAAGCAGCGCGGGATTGTCGCCGTCCAGGGTTTTGGCAAAGTCAATATTGCTCAGGGTGTATTCATGCGCACAACAGACTCGGGTAGCATCGGGCAAAGCCAAAATGGCGTCGAGGCTGGCGGCCATCATCGCGGGGCTGCCTTCGAACAATTTTCCGCAGCCGCAGCCGAAGACGGTATCGCCACAGAACAGACAGCCGTGGCCGATATAGCTGATGTGGTCGAGCGTGTGGCCCGGCGTTGCCAGCACCTCGAAGTGCAAGCCCGGTTCGGCGATGTCCACCGAATCGCCGCCGCGCAGGATGTGGGTGACGGCGGGAATCCGCGGGTTGTCCGGGGCGTAGATGGCGCATTGGTAGCGTTGACGCAGCAAGGTGTTGCCGCCAGTATGGTCGCGATGATGGTGGGTGATCAGCACGGCGGTCAGCGCAAGCCGATGGGCGTCGAGAAAGGCGATCAGCGGCGCGGGATCGCCGGGGTCGACCGCGACCGCGTGGCGGTCGTCGTGCCACACCCAGATGTAATTGTCTTCGAACGCGGGCAGGGGAATAAGCGTCAACATGATGGGTCTGCCAGACAGGAGGAGTGGCTATGTTATCCAAGCTGAATACGGAATGGTTTGAAACGCCGCTGGGACAGCATTTGCTGTTTCGCGAGCAACGCTACTTCGACAATGCCGTGTCGGATGTGTTTGGCTTCAACGCGGTTCAGGTCGGCTTGCCGCAAATCGATTTTTTGCGCAACAGCCGCATTCCGCTGCGCGTGACCTGTGCGGTGGAGACCCCTTCCCAGGTGCGGGCCGATCCGATGTTTCTGCCGTTCGAGAGCCAGTCGCTCGATCTGCTGCTGCTGCCCCATGTGCTGGAATTCAGTGCTAACCCGCACCAGGTGCTGCGCGAGGCTGGGCGCGTACTGCGTCCGGAAGGCCGCCTGGTGCTGGCGGGATTCAATCCGCGCAGCCTGTGGGGGCTGGCGCGCAAGCTGCAGGGCGGCGAACGCGGCTACCCGTGGAACGGCAGTTTTTTGAATATCTCGCGGGTGAAGGACTGGATGGTATTGCTGGGACTCGAGGTGGCGGCAGGCAGCATGTGCTGCTACCGTCCACCGATCAACCGCGAAAACTGGCTGCGGCGCCTGCGCTTCATGGAGCCCGCAGGCGACCGCTGGTGGGCCATGGGTGGCGGCGTATATTTTCTGCAGGCGGTCAAGCGCGTGCAGGGCATGAACATCATCCTGCCGCAATGGAAGACGCCGGTGGCACAGCGTCTGTTGTCGCCTGCGGCCAAGGTGATCAATCTCAAACACTATCGGGTACATCGTGAACGCTGACACCATTTATATCTACAGTGACGGTGCCTGCAAGGGCAATCCTGGTGCCGGCGGCTGGGGCGCCCTGCTGGTGACGGACGGGCATCGCAAGGAAATCTGCGGGGGCGAGGCCAACACCACCAACAACCGCATGGAGATGACCGCGGTGATCCGCGCGCTGGAGTCGCTGAAGCGCCCGTCCACGGTCGAGGTTCACACCGATTCGCAATACGTTCAAAAAGGCATCAGCGAGTGGATGACTGGTTGGAAGCGGCGCAACTGGCGCACCGCCGACGGCAAGCCGGTGAAGAACCAGGATTTGTGGCTGCAACTGGATGCCTTGAGCCAGTTGCACCGCATCGAATGGAAGTGGGTGCGCGGCCACAACGGTCATCCCGAAAACGAACGTGCCGACGCGCTCGCCAACCAGGGCGTCTTGCAGGCGCAACAATCCTAAACATGCGACAAATCATTCTCGATACCGAAACCACCGGCCTCGATCCTAAACAGGGGCATCGCATCATCGAAGTGGCGGCAGTGGAAATGGTCAACCGGCGGCTCACCGGCAACCATCTGCACCGTTACGTGAATCCGGATCGCGACATCGACGCCGGGGCGATGCAGGTGCACGGCATCACCCCCGAATTTCTGCAGGACAAGCCGCGCTTTGCCGACATCGCGCACGAATTCGTCGACTTCATTCAGGGCGCCGAACTCATCATTCACAATGCGCCGTTTGACGTCGGCTTTCTCAACATGGAACTGCGCCAGCTGGACATGGCGCCGCTGCCCAGCTGGTGCGACGCCGTGACCGACACTTTGGCGATGGCCAAGGCGCTGCATCCCGGCCAGCGCAACAACCTGGATGCGTTGTGCAAACGCTATGGCGTGGACAACGCGGCGCGTACGCTGCATGGCGCATTGCTTGACTGCGAACTGCTGGCGGCGGTGTATCTGGCGCTGACACGTGGGCAGGAAAGCCTGTCGATCGGGCTGGAGGCGCGCAGCGCGCAGGCCGACCAGGCTGCTGCGCGCGCGCGCCCCAAGCCCGTCCTGTTGCAGGCGTCCTGTGAGGAACTGGCCGCGCACGCAACACTGCTCGAGGCGATCGCCAAGGAAAGCAAGGGCGCCTGCCTCTGGAGCGTGGGGCAGGAGGCGGTTTGACGGTTTGGGTGTCGCGCAGGGGGGCCGCACTCCAGCGCATCGTGCGGCTGGGGGTGGCTTGTGCCTGTTTGGCCCTGGTGTCGGCGCAGGCTGTCGCGGCACGGGTGGTGGTGGTATTGAGTGACGATTCGGCGCCTTATCAGGAGCTCTATCAGGTCATCCGGGCCTATCTGGACGACACTCCCCATGAGGTCATCCGGGTGTATGCCGAGGGCTTGACTGCGCCCTCGTTGACCGAGGCGCGTCTGGCCGTTGCGGTGGGTGTGCGCGCGGCGGAATCGCTGGCAGCGCTACCGGCCCGGCCGCCGGTGCTGGCGGTCCTGGTGCCGCGGGCGTGGTATATCAAAACCGGCCGACCCCGTCTGAGCGACGGCGGCCGCAGCGTCTCGGCAATCTATCTCGATCAACCCTTCGGGCGTCAGGCGCAGTTGATTCGCCAGGCCTTCCCCGAGGTGCAGCGCGTGGGCATGCTGTTGAGCGCCGAACAGGGTGGCCTGGTGGGCGAGTTGGACGAGGCCTTGCGGGTGCAACGACTCGGTCTGGTGCATGACACGCTGTCCGGCGAGGAACGGCTGATTACGCCCCTGGAAAACGTGTTGTCTGGAGCCGATTTGCTGCTGGCCGTGCCTGATCCGCTGGTATTCAACCGCAACACCGCCCAAAGCCTTTTTCTGACCTCCTACCGCTACCGAGTCCCGGTTCTGGGCTATTCGCGTTCGTTGACGCGGGCGGGCGCGCTGTTGTCGCTGCATTCCAGTCCGGCGCAAATCGGCCGACAGACCGCGGAATGGGTGAACAGTGCCATTCAGGGCGTGCCGGTGCGTCTGCCGCCGCCCGCGCACCCCGCCTATTTCAGCGTTTCAATCAATGAACAGGTGGCGCGCTCGCTCGGTTTCACTTTGCCGCCGGAAGCCGAGCTGGAAAAACGTTTGGGAGCGGGGTATTGATGGCGACTTCACTGGGGATACGCGGGCGTGTCATCGGCCTGGCCATGTTGCCGATGGCCATCATTGGCGTCCTGCTGCTGTTCCAGCTCATCACCGGAAAAATCGACGATCTCGATCAGTCGCTGCGCACCCGTGCCGCGGCCATTACTCGCCAGCTCGCACCGGCGGCCGAATATGGCGTCGCCTCGGGCAATATCGAGGTGTTGCAGATCCTGCTCGAAAAAGTGGCGATCGAACCGGACGTCCGCGGGGTATCGGTGTTTGCCGATAACGGCCAGCGGCTGGTGCAAGTCGGCCTGGGTGCCTGGACGGAACCGGCTCAGGGCAGGCTGCCCACCGATCGCCTCCATCAAATTGAATACAAGGACCGGTTGGTCTACTACGCCCCGATCACCCGTACCGAGGTGGTCGTGGACGATTTCAATCCGGTCGACGAACGCGCTGCGCAGTCGGGCACCCAGACCCGGCTGCTGGGCTGGGTTGGCCTGGATGTTTCGCGCAGCGCTACCTTCAAGAGCCAACGCGATGCCATCCTGCGCAGCCTGATCATCTTGCTGGCGGGGCTGGGCGTGAGCCTTTACCTCGCCTGGCGCATCGGGCGCCAGATCACCCGGCCGATTCTGGCGTTGACCCACACGGTGAGCCGCATCGGCGAGGGACACCTGGACGAACGGGTCGAGCAGACCGGCGAGGCCGAGCTGGGCAGGCTGCAGGGGGGCATCAATCACATGGCTGCACACTTGCAGACGATGCAGGATCAGATGCAGGAAAAGATCGACCAGGCCACCGCACGCCTGGTTTATCAGGCCAGTCATGATGCGCTGACGGGGCTGATCAACCGTCGCGAGTTCGAACAGCGGCTGGAGCGCACGCTGCTGTCGGCCCTGCAGCAAGGCCGGGAACACGCGCTGTGCTACATGGACCTCGATCAATTCAAGGTGATCAACGATTCCTGCGGCCACGCGGCGGGCGACGAGCTGCTGCGCCAGCTGGCGCTGATGCTGAAAGGCCATCTGCGCGAACGCGATACGCTGGCCCGTCTGGGCGGCGACGAATTTGCCCTGCTGCTGGAGAATTGCAGCATCCCCGATGCGCTTGAGGTGGCGGATTTGTTCCGCGCCGAGGTGCAGCGCTTCCGCTTCAAATGGGGTGATCGCATTTTTGCTATCGGCATGAGCGTGGGCATGGTGGCGATCAATCGCGACAGCAGCACGGCAGCGAGCCTGCTGTCGGCCGCGGATGCCGCCTGCTATGTGGCAAAGGACCGTGGGCGCAACCAGATTCATCTCTATGAAAGCCGTGACATCGATCTGGTGCGCCACCGCAGCGAGATGCAGTGGGTGACGCGCATTCAGCGGGCGCTGGAGGAACATCGCCTGCGTTTGTCGTGGCAGGAAATCCGCCGCACCGATGGCGCCGGGGAGCCGCCCTGCCATGTCGAGCTGTTGTTGCGGATGGTGGACGACGACGGCAGCGAAATTTTGCCCATGGCCTTTATTCCGGCAGCCGAGCGCTATTCCATCATGCCCGCACTCGACAGCTGGGTGATCGAGGAAACGGTGCACGTTTGCAAGCGGTATCTGGCGGCCCAGCGCGAGCAGCATTGCCTGTTTGCGGTCAATCTGTCAGGTGCGTCGCTCAAGGACCCGGCATTCCGCCGCATGTTGCTTGAGCGCCTGCAGGAAAATCCCGTGCTGGGGCCGCACTTGTGCTTTGAAATCACCGAAACGGCGGCCATCGGCAATCTTGCCGTCGTCAACGATTTCATTGGTTCCATGCGCGAGTTTGGGTGCAGCTTTGCGCTGGACGATTTTGGCAGCGGCCTGTCGTCCTTCACCTATCTGAAAAACCTGAAAGTGGATTACCTCAAGATCGATGGCGCATTTGTGCGCGACATCGCGAGCAACCCCATCGACCGTTCCATGGTTGAGGCGATCCACCGCATCGGCCACCAGATGGGACTGAAAACCGTGGCCGAATACGTCGAGTCGGATCAGACGCTGGCGGTGTTGCGCCAGATCGGGGTGGATTATGTGCAGGGCAACGGGGTGCACTGCCCCGAGCCTTTGGAGACGCTGTGCGGTAATAAATCCTGAGTGCGGAAGAACGGCAGGCGGATCAGTCGCCTACGCCGAATCCGGCATCGACGACGGCCTGCGCCAGCGCAGCGCGGTCAATCCGGGCGGGGTCGTACACCACCCGCGCCTGACCGGGCGCAAGCGTGACTTCAACGCCTTGCACACCCGGCAAGGCCGCCAACACCCTCTGTACGCTGTTGACGCAGCCGCTGCAGGTCATGCCGGTCACGGACAATACGGTTTCGTTCATGTTGAACCCCGAAAGAACATTCGAGGCTTGATTTTATTCCGGCTTTGAATAAAAGCCTGCGGCTCGCCTTCGCGAGCCTGTCGAATCGGCAACGGAATTACTTTTTGCGCGGACGCTTGCGCAGCGCTTCCTTGGTGTGGTCGATCAGGCGGTCGGCCACCACTTCGGCGTCGACGGTGAAGGTGCCGTTGGCGAGTGCGGCCTTGACCGATTCAACCTTGCCGACGTCGGTGACATCGACCGAGGCCAGCTGGGATTCCAGCGTGCGGATGCGGGTGCTCGATTCGGTCAGCGTCAGCGAATCGCTGCCGCCCGCCGTGGGAGCGGCCGTTTTGCCCGCGCCCTTGCCCTTGGCGGCAGATGCTTTTGGGGTGGCGGGAGGGGTGATGCGCTTGTCGATTTTCACGAGTTGTCCTGGTCGCTGTTGTTCGATCTTATGACTATATAAGTACTCAATGGTTTATCGGCGGCCCGCGTGTTTTCTTTAGCCCCCCCGCCTAATCCGATCCCAGCAGCGGAATCACCCCATCCAGCCCCACCTGATTCAGCGCGTAGCTGGCCTGCGCGCGCACCACCGGCTTGGCGCGATAGGCGATGCTAACGCCGGCCTCGGCCATCATTTTCAGGTCGTTTGCACCGTCGCCCATGGCGATCACCTGGGTGCAGCTCAGATTGAGTTCGGCGCGTACCCGGTCGAGCCAGTCGGCCTTGCCCTGGGCGTCGACGATGGCGCCGAGCACGCGCCCGGTCAGCTTGCCGTTCGCCACTTCCAGCGTGTTGGCTGCCGTGTAATCCAGTCCCAATCTGGGTTTCAGCCGCTCGGTGAAGAAGGTGAACCCGCCCGACACCAGCAGGGTCTTGATCCCGGCCGCGCGCACCGCCGCCAGCAGGGTCTCGGCCCCCGGCGAGAGTTGCAGGCGCTCGTCATATACCCGCTGCAGGGCGGATTGGTCCAGTCCGGCCAGCAGGGACACGCGCTGGCGCAGGCTTTCGGCAAAGTCGATCTCGCCGCGCATGGCGGCTTCGGTAATCGCCGACACCTGGGGTTTCAGGCCCTGCATGTCGGCGATTTCGTCGATGCACTCGATGGTGATGAAAGTGGAATCCATGTCCATCACCAGCAGGCCAAAGTCGCTGATGCGGCGTCCAGCCGGCACCCAGCCACAGTCGAGCGCGTGGGTGCCGCAGAACGCGGCAGCTTCGGCGCGCCGGTTGGCGTCGGCCGCCACCAGCCGGAATGCGGTTGAAGACACGGCTTCGATGGCCGTTGCAGCGGTCAGCTTGGCAAGCTGCTTGAGACTGGGGGTGGGAATGTCTTTTCCCTGAACGATCAGGTTCATTTATTTATTTCTATCCGTTATTTCAATAAGTTAAACATTGTTATGACGTTGGCGGCGCGCGCTCCGGCCGGCGAACTGGCCTGCCAGCGCAGGCGGTTTTCGCCCGCCAGCTTGATGTCGCGCCGGGTCTGGATGAGCTGGATGATGCGTCCCGGATCAATCGGCGGCTGCGGCACGAACTGCAGCAGGATGCTGTCTGCGCTGGCGTCGACCTTCATGATGCCAAGCGCCTTGGCGGCGAGACGCAGGCGATGGGTATCGAGCAGCGTGCGTGCCGGATCGGGCAGGTGGCCGAAACGATCGACCAGTTCTTCCTGCAGCTGGGTGAGTTCGTCCGCGTCATGGGCGCTGGCCAGCCGCTTGTACAGCACCAGCCGCTCGTGCACGTCGGGGCAGTAGTCGCCGGGCAGGAGCGCGGGCTGGTGCAGGTTGATTTCGGACACCACGCCGAGCGGCTGGCTCATGTCGGGTTCCTTGCCGGTTTTCAGGCTCGCCACTGCGCTGGCCAGCATGTCGTTGTAGAGCGAAAAGCCGACTTCGAGGATTTCACCACTTTGTTTTTCGCCCAGCACCTCACCGGCGCCGCGGATTTCCAGATCGTGCATGGCGAGATGGAAGCCGGCGCCCAGTTCTTCCATCAACTGAATGGCTTCCAGGCGTTTTTTCGCCTGCGGCGTGAGGGTGCGATCCTCGTCCACCAGCAGATAGGCGAAGGCCTGATGGTGCGAGCGTCCGACCCGGCCGCGTAGCTGGTGCAGCTGCGACAGGCCGAACTTGTCGGCGCGGTTGATGAGGATGGTGTTGGCGGTGGGGACGTCGATGCCGGTCTCGATGATGGTGGTGCACAGCAGGATGTCATAACGCTGCTGGTAAAAATCGCGCATCACCTGTTCCAGTTCGCGCTCGCCCATCTGCCCGTGGCCGACGCGGATACGCGCTTCCGGCAGCAGCTTTTCCAGCCGCTCGCGCATGGCCTCGATGGTGCTGACTTCGTTGTGCAGGAAGTAGACCTGGCCGCCGCGCTTCAGTTCGCGCAGCACCGCCTCGCGGATCAGCCCGTTGGAAAACGACTGAACGAAGGTCTTGACCGCCAGCCGCTTCTGCGGGGCGGTCGCAATCACCGAAAAGTCGCGGATGCCCTCGAGCGACATCGCCAGCGTGCGCGGAATCGGGGTGGCGGTCAGCGTCAGCACGTCGACCTCGGCGCGCAGCGCCTTCAGCTGCTCTTTCTGGCGCACCCCGAAGCGGTGTTCCTCGTCCAGGATCACCAGCCCCAGCCGGGCGAACTTCACGTCCTTCTGGATCAGCCGGTGGGTGCCGATGACGATGTCGAGCTTGCCGTCCGCGAGCGCCTGCAGGGCTTCGGCCTGCTCCCTGGGGCTGCGGAAACGCGACAGCTCGGCGAGCTTCACCGGCCAGGCGGAAAAGCGGTCGGAGAAGTTGTGGAAATGCTGTTCGGCCAGCAAGGTGGTCGGCACCAGAACCGCCACCTGATAGCCGCCCATCACCGCCATGAAGGCGGCGCGCAGCGCGACTTCGGTCTTGCCGAAGCCGACGTCGCCGCACACCAGCCGGTCCATCGGCTTGCCCGACTGCATGTCGGCCATCACCGCGGCAATGGTGGCGGCCTGGTCGGGCGTCTCCTCGTAGCCGAAGCCCTCGGCGAAGGCCTCGTAATCGTGCAGCGAAAACTGGAAGGCGTGGCCCTCGCGCGCCGCGCGCAGCGCGTACAGGTTGAGCAGTTCGGCCGCGGTGTCGCGCGCCGCCTGCATGGCGCGGCGGCGCGCCTTTTCCCACTGGTCGGTGCCGAGCTTGTGCAGCGGCGCCGCGCCTTCGCCGGCGCCGCTGTAGCGCGAGATCAGGTGCAGGTTGGCGACCGGCACGTAGAGCTTGTCGCCCTTGGCGTATTCGAGCTGCAGGAACTCGGTGTCGCCGTCGCCGAGGTCCATGTTGATCAGGCCAAGGTACTGGCCGACGCCGTACTGCGCGTGCACCACCGGGTCGCCGGGTTTCAGCTCCGACAGGTCGCGCAGCAGGTTGTCGATCTGCGTCGCGCGGGCCTCGCGCGCGCGCCGGGTTTTCGGCGGGATGGCATAGAGCTCGGTTTCGGTGAGGACGGCAAGCCGGTCGTCGCTGCTGACAAAACCTTCGGCCAGCGGGCCATGCGTCAGCAGAATGCGGTCGGACCGCTGCTGGCAGTCGGCCCAGCCGTCGCACAGGGTGGCGTTAAGGCCGTGCTCGGCGAGGTATTCGTGCAGCGTTTCGCGCCGCCCGGCAGACGGCGCGACGATCAGCGTCTTGCCCTTGAAATGGTCAATAAAACCTTGCAGCTTGGCGACCGGGTGCGCCGCGCGGCGGTCCACTGAAATGGGCGGAACGGGGTGGGCAAGCCCGCTGCCGGTCTGTTCCACGTTGAGCCGCTCATGGTTTTTGGCCAGGCTGAAAAAGGCATCGGTCTGCAAAAAAAGCTCGGCGGGCGGCAGCAGCGGGCGGTCCTTGTCGCCCGACAGCAGGCGGTAGCGGCTTTGCGCATCGGTCCAGAACGCCTGCCCGGCGGGGTCGAGCGCGCCGTGGGCGACAAATCGGGTGGTCGCGGGCAGGTAGTCGAACAGCGTCGCCGTTTGCTCGAAAAACAGTGGCAGGTAGTACTCGATTCCGGCAGGCGCGAGTCCATTGCTGACGTCCTTGTACAGCTTGGACTTGGACGGATCGCCCTCGAAGCGTTCACGGAAGCTCTGCCGGAAGCGGGTGATCCCGGCCTCGTCGAGCGGGAACTCGCGCGCCGGCAGGAGCCGCACCTCGCCCACCGGATAGATGCTGCGCTGGGTGTCAACGTCGAACGCGCGCAGCGTCTCGATTTCGTTGTCGAACAGGTCGATGCGGTAGGGCAGGGCACTGCCCATGGGGAAGAGGTCGATGAGGCCGCCGCGGAACGAAAACTCGCCCGGGGAGAACACCTGATTCACGTGGCTGTAGCCACCCAGCGCCATCTGCGCGCGGAAGGCGGCTTCGTCGAGGAGGTCCTTCTGTTTGAGGAAAAACGTGTGCGCCGCCAGAAACGCGGGCGGCGCCAGCCGGTACAGCGCGGTGGAGAGTGCCACCACGGCGACATCGAATTCGCCGCGCGAAATCTGGTACAGCGTCGCCAGCCGCTCCGAAATCAGGTCGGGGTGGGGCGAGAAGCTGTCGTAGGGCAGGGTTTCCCAGTCGGGAAAGGCGCACACCCGCAAGTCCGGGTCAAACCAGCGCAGTTCCTCGGTCAGGCGGTTGGCGTCCCATGCGCTCGCGCACACCACTGCCAGCGGCGCGGCGTGGCGCGCCAGCTCGGCCAGGTAAAGGGCATCGGCCGCGCCGGCCAGTCCGGACTGGCTGCGCGGATGGCCGGAGGGCTGGGAAGTGGGGGAGAAGAACGTCATGCAAATAGCGGGATTATATCGGTCGAGCGAAGCGCGGTGGGGGGCGGGTATAATGCGCGCCTTTCATCGTTTGTGTGACACTGCCATGAGTCTCAACCGCGTCAGTTCCGGCCGCAACCTGCCGGATGACTTCAATGTCATCATCGAAATCCCCGCCCACGGCGAACCCATCAAATACGAAGTCGACAAGGAATCCGGCGCGATGTTCGTCGACCGCTTCATGTCGACTGCCATGCATTATCCCTGCAACTACGGCTACATCCCGCACACCCTGTCGGAAGACGGCGACCCCGTCGACGTGCTGGTGATCACGCCGATTCCGCTGATCACCGGCGTGGTGGTGCGCTGCCGCCCCATCGGCATGCTGAAGATGACCGACGAAGCCGGGGTCGACGCCAAGCTGCTGGCGGTGCCGGTCGACAAGCTGTGCGGTCTCTACAAGGGCGTCAACAAGCCCGAAGACCTGCAAGCCCTGTTGCTGGCGCAGATATCCCATTTCTTCGAGCACTACAAGGACCTTGAAGAAGGCAAGTGGGTCAAGGTCGAGGGCTGGGTCGGTATCGACGATGCCCGCGCCGAAATCCTTGCCGGCGTGGAGCGCTATCGCAACGCGGCGGATAAACCCGCGTTCTGATCCATGAAAGTCTGCATCCTCTCCGATTCCCACGACAACCGACGCCTACTCGGCGCGGCGGTCGAGCACGCCAGGGCGAACGGAGCGGAAGCCGTGCTGCACTGCGGTGACGTGGTCGCGCCGACCACGCTGCGCGTGCTGCAGAAATATGAGCTGCCGGTGCATGTCATCCACGGCAACAACACCGGCGACCTCTACAACATGAGCCGGCTTGCCGCCGAACCCAACAGCGTGATCCGCTACCACGGCCAGGACGCGGCCTTCACCCTGGCCGACCGCAACCTGTTCCTGGTGCACTATCCCCACTACGCCCACGCGCTCGCCTGCACCGGCGACTACGATCTCGTGTGCTGCGGCCACGACCACAAGTCCAGCATTGCCCAGGTCGCCACCGTCAAGGGCGGCCACACCTGGCTGATCAACCCCGGCACCGTCGGCGGCGTCGGCGCCCCGCCCACCTACATCATGGCCGACCTCGCCACCATGCAGTTCGAGATTGTCACCATCGAGGCGGCGGCAGCTTCGGTGCTGCCTCCCGTTACGCCGCACGTTTAGTTGATGCGGTAATACGCCGCATCATCCCAGCCAGAAAAGATTGTGTCTGTTGATTCCGGATCGTTTGGCCGGTTTCTTATGCAGATGCTTGACGCCGCCAAAGCCTCCCCTGTAAGTTCCGACTAATAGTTGCCTGTGCGAAGTACATGGGTTCGCGTTGCGGAAGAACAAACCGATTTAACGCAATACGCGAAAGAGGGGGGAGACCATGTCGAAAAGGGTGTGTTTATGCGCGCGATGCGCACGATGGCGAATTAAAACGAGCCCCGCCTTGCCTCAGTTTTTAGCCTTGCGGCCACCCAGTTTGCTTGGATTGTCACGCTGATAGTTTCTCCCAAGCAGACTTTCTGAAGGCGACACATGTCATCGAGTCATTTGCTCCGACTGTTTTATTTGCCCGTTGCGTTGCTATTGACGCCGCCCCTGTCAGCCGGGGCGTCAGGCGCCGAGTGGCACTATGGCGTCAAGGCTGGCGATACGCTGATCGGCATCGCGGCGGCTTATCTGGAAAATCCTAACGACTGGCCCAAGCTTCAGGCGCTCAATAAAGTACTCAACCCAAAGTGGCTCAAGCCGGGCAGCAAACTGCGTCTTCCGGTGGCCTTGTTGAAACGGGAAGCTGCTGTTGCGCAGGTGATCTACGTCCAGGGCAAGGCAACCCGGACGCCGAACAATGGCCCCTCGCAAATCCTGCCCGTGGACGCACGTCTTCAGGTGGGTGATGTCATCGAGACTGCCAACGATTCCAGTGTCTCCCTTCGCTTCGTGGATGGTTCGCGCCTGCTGCTCACGCCGAACACCCGCATTACCCTGGCTGAGATGGTGCTTTTCGGTAAAACGGGCATGGCTCAAACCGTTCTCGAATTGCATCGGGGCAGCATCGACAGCCGCGTGGCAAAACAGGTGAAACCCGCCGCCCGTTACGAAATTAAAACGCGCCCCCTCAATCTGGCTGTGCGCGGAACCGATTTTCGCGCCTCCGTTGATGATGCGAACCAGGCCTCCCGTGGAGAGGTGCTGGAAGGCCTTGTACAGGCCAGCGGCGCACGTGGCAAGATGGTTGCGGTGCAAAGCGGCTTCGGCACTCTGGCCGTGCAGGGGGAGCCGCCTCGCGCTCCACTGGCGCTTCCGCCCGCGCCCGACTTGAGCCGGGTACCTGGCTTGATTGAGCGTCTGCCGCTGCGTTTCACGTTTCCGGCCTATCCCGGCATCGAGCGCTATCGTGCCCAGGTGTTCGCGGACCGTACTTTCGACCGCCTGCTGCTTGACGGCGTGTTCAATGACAACACGGCTAAATGGGTTGATATGCCCGACGGCCGTTATGTGCTGCGCGTGCGTGGGATTGAACAAAATGGCCTGGAAGGCTTGAATGCCGACCGGGAATTCGTGCTCAAGGCGCGCCCCGAGCCACCCTTCATCAGCGCACCGCTCGACGGCCAGAAATCCTATGGTCCCGAGGCCATGCTTCGCTGGAGCGCCTCCATGTCCGCGCAGAACTACCATGTTCAGGTGTCGGCAACCCCCGATTTTTCAGCATTGCTGGCTGACGTATCGGGCCTGGCGAAGACCGAGCACGCAGTGTCGCTCGCTCCGGGCCAGTATTACTGGCGCATCGCCTCTGTCGCCGCCGGGCAGGACCGTGGTCCGTTCAGCGACGTGCAAGGTTTCACCCAGCGCAAAATTCCGGACAGCCCAAAAATGGAAGCGCCGCAAATCAGCGACAAGGGCATGGTGTTCAGCTGGGTTGCCGGCGAACCGGGCAGCCAGTATCAGCTGCAGGTCGCGCGCGACCCCGAGTTTTCCCAAACCTTGCTGGATAAGCTGTTGACTGGCAATCAAGCCCAGATCGACCGCCCCGAACCTGGCACCTATTATCTGCGGATGAAGACCATCGATGCAGACGGTTTCGCCGGTCCCTTCGGACCCGCGCAAAAAGTGGAAATACCAGAGTCGAAGTGGTGGATGCTTTTGCTTCTGGCACCCCTCATCCCTCTCGGGCTGTAAGGCCGAGGAAATATCAGTCCACATCGTGCCAGTTCCGGTCAGCAGACTCCATCGCGTTTTGTGGATTCCCCTGGTTGCCCTGACAGTGGCGGGGGCGTTGAGTCTTACTTCCCTGTATCAGCGGCTGGATGCGCTGTCCCTCGATACGCAAACAAGGCTGGTGGCGCAGAATTATTTTTTCAAGGATGCCCTGGTCATCGATATCGATGCCCCTTCCTTGCAGGAGCTGCAGACGTTCTTCGGCGGGTGGCCCTACAAACGCGACACGTACGCCCTGCTCATCGACTATCTGAACGAGATGGGCGCGCGTGCTGTAGCCCTCGATATTGTTTTTGCCGATCCGCGCGAAGGCGACGAGCGGTTAAGCGAAGCAATCGTGCGCGCCGGGAACGTTGTGCTCGCCAGCAACGCGCTTAACGAAAGCGAGGCGGGCGAGCAGGCAAGGGCTGACCTGAGCGGTTTGGCGTGGCAGGTACCTTCCGGTCTCCGCGCATACAACTGGCCAGCCGTGCAGGCGCCCCTGCCGGAATTAACCCGGCCCGCGTCGCAACACGTCCATGTCGGTGTCGTCTCCGTGGTGGCCGACCAAGATGGCATATTGCGCCGCCTACCGTTATTTCACCGGTTCAACGGGCAGTATCTGCCCAGCTTCCCGCTCGCTGCCCAGTTCAGCGGCGAGCCGCAGCCACGGGTCCAGGTCGATCCGGATGGCGCAACCCAGGTCGGAGCACACGTCTGGCCGACCGACAAGGAAGGTGCACTGCGTTTAGCTTTCCCGCGCAATAAAAATTCGGTGCTAACCATGCCTTTTTCGCACGTTGCCAAGGCCATGCTGGGGTTGCCCGGGCAGGAACTGGATCCGGACCTGTTCCGCGGAAAGACCATTTTTGTCGGCAGTACCACTTTGCTTTCCGATCGTGTGCTCACTCCGGTGGGGGCGATGAACGGCGTCCACGTCCTTGCGATCGCCCATCAGTCCCTGGCGCGGAATTTATTCCTCGCCCCGCGTGACTGGCGATGGACAGGTGCGCTGTTGCTGGTTGCACTTCTACCTTCGCTGCTGCTGTTGCAGCACCCCCACCGTTCAGCGCTGGTGGGGGCCACACTCGGCCTTGCCGCGGCCTTCGCCATCTATGGCGGTCATCTCGCGCTGCTTTATGGGCTTCAGCAGGAGAGCCCGCTGCTGCTGCCGCTGCTGGTGGTGCTAATCGCGACTATTCTGGAGGTCGTGCGCGCAGTGCGCCTTCGGAACGAAGAACAGAAAACGGAAATTCATGTCCTGGCCAATGATGATCCATTGACCCTGCTTCCCAACCGCTTTTCCCTGCAGGCGCAGCTTGCCCATGCCATCGAGTACGCGCGGCCCACTCATGACCACCTCGCAGTGCTATTGATCGGCCTTAACGACTTCAGGCCCATCAATAATGCGCTTGGCCATGAAACCGGTGATCAACTGCTGGCCGAAGCGGCTGCCCGATTACGTGCCGGTGTGCAATCGACCGATATCGTCGCACGCATGGGGGCCGATGAATTCGTCGTCGTCAGCCGCGCCGATGCGGCTTCCGCGACACGCAGTGCGAACACCATCCTCAGCGCTTTTGCCAAACCCTACTTTCTGGCCAATCAGGAACTGCACATCAGCGCCAACGTGGGCATCAGCCTGTATCCCATCGATGGCGAGGACGTCGCCACCCTCCTTAAGCATGCAGACGGCGCCATGCGTGACGCCAAGGCGCAAGGCCGCAACACCTCGCGCCTCTTCACCCCGGACCTCAGTCGGGCGGCAATGGAGCGATTGCTGATCGAAAACCAGTTGCGCCAGGCATTGGCCCGAAACGAGCTGGTGCTGTTCTACCAGCCGCAAATCGACATGCAATCGCGGCGCATGGTTGCAGTCGAAGCCCTGGTGCGCTGGAACCATCCAACACGTGGCCTGCTTGGCCCCGATCATTTCATTCCCATGGCGGAACACTGCGAACTAGACCTGCCCCTGGGTGAATGGGTTTTGCGTGCCGCCTGCAAGCAAATGCGTGCGTGGCAGCTGGCCGGACTTACGCATATCAAGCGCGTGGCAGTCAACCTGTCGGCGCGGCAGTTCGAGCAATCCGATTTGCCGGAATTTGTCGCCAGTGTCCTCAAGGAGTCTCAACTCGATGCGCGTCACCTGGAACTGGAAATCACCGAATCCGTTGCGATGAAAAACCCCAGTCACAGCATCGAGATTCTCAATGCCCTCCGCGATATGGGCATCGACCTCGCACTGGATGACTTCGGCACGGGCTATTCCTCTTTGACCTACTTCAAGTTGTTCCCGGTCACCAGCCTCAAAATCGATAAATCCTTTGTCCGCAACATCGAAACCGATCGCTACGATGCGGAAATCTGCATGGCGACCATTACTATGGCGCGCAAGCTGGGCTTGAGGGTCGTCGCCGAGGGGATCGAGACGCCGGGACAATTTCATTTCCTGTACAACATCGAATGCAGCGGAGCCCAGGGTTATCTCATCAGCCATCCCCTGTTTGCTGCGGATTTGGCACTGTTCGAGCCTTCACACATCCCAAATTGATTGTTGTCTTCCCCTGAAACGGGTGTCAATTCATTTATCCTAATCGAGTACCTTTTGTTATGAGGCAACGCGGATGCGAACTGCTGAATGACCGGTTGAATCCGCACTTGCGGAGTTGACCATCAACGACAAGATAATGACCGTCTCAAACGGGCCGGCAAGCGCCATTCCTAATCCAATCACCATTCAATTCAACGCACGGATCGACTGCATCGGTGGCACGCGGGTGATATGCCGCGTGGTGAGCCAGCCGCTCGTTCCCACCAACAGCGCGCCGGCCAGTGGCAGCGCAAGCCATAGCCAGGGGTGCAGGCGGAGCGGCAGTTCGAACAGGCGATCGGCGATCAGCGCCATGGCGATTTCGGCGCAGGCGCTGGCGAGCAGCCCGGCCAGCAATCCCAGGGCGATAAATTCGCTCCACAGACCTTTGGCCAGATAGGCGCGCTGCGCGCCCAGGGTGCGCAGCAGGACGGCTTCCTGCTGCCGCGCGTCGAGGCTGGCCAGGAGCGTGGCGATGACGACGGCCATGCCGGCGGCGAGCAAAAATCCCAGCAGCAATTGAATCGCGCCGATGATCTGCGTGAATACGGCCTCGATGTTGGCGATGAGCTTGTCCAGCGCGAGCACGGTGATGCCGGGGAAGGTTTTGACAAACCCGGGCAGCACGCCGGCGGCATTCGGTGGAACGTAGACGCTGGCGATGGAGCTGGCGGGCAGGGCGTCGAGCTGGCCGGGGGCGAAGATGACGAAGAAGTTGGGCTGCATCGAATCCCACTTCACGCTGCGGAGGCTGGTGATGCGCGCGGCGAGCGTCTGGTCGCCGACCTGGAAAGCGAGCTGGTCACCGACGGCAAGATTCAGGCGTTCGGCCATGCCGGATTCGACCGAGATTTCTGCGGCGCTGCGCTCGCCGTGCCAGCGCCCGGCCAGCACGGCGTTGTTGGCGGGCAGGGTGGCGGTCCAGGTGAGGTTGAGTTCGCGCCGCAGGGTGTTGCTGTCGCGCGCGTCTTCGGGAAGCGTCTCGGCGATGGGGGTGCCGTTCTTGGTGACCAGGCGGCCGCGCACCATGGGGTAGAGCGTGGAGGCCTTGAGTCGATGCTGCGACAGATACGCGGCAACCGCGTCCTGCTGGTGCGGCGCGATGTTCACCAGAAAGTAGTTGGGCGCTTGCGGCGGCAGCTGCTGGCGCCAGCCGGCGATGAGGTCGCTGCGCACCAGCGCCAGCAAAGCCACCAGGAACAGCGCCAGGGTGAAGGCGCCGAGCTGCAGGGTGCTGTCGAAGCGGTGGCGCAGCAACTGCGCGAGGCCGAAGCGCAGCGGGCCGTGGGCCATGCGCTGCACGCCGCGGCCGGCCACCAGCGCCAGCCGCGCCAGCAGGGTCAGTACCCCGATCAGCCCGGCCAGCGCGCCGACGAAGACGCCGACCAGCTTGGCGTCGCCCGCATACCAGGCAATCAGGGCCAGCAGCGCCGACCCGCTGACCGCCGCGCTGATCCATGCGGCCACCGGCAGCGGTGGCAGATCGCGCCGCAACACGCGCAGCGGCGGCACCCGAATCAATCGCATCAGCGCGGGCAGGCTGGCACCCGCCAGCGCCAGCAGGCCACTGACGACGGCGACCCCGACCGGCGCCAGGCCGAGTGACGGCAGCCGGGTGGCGGCGTCGGGCAGGATCAGGCCCACCAGTGCCTGTTGCATCACTGCGCCGATCGCCACGCCGAGCAGGCTGCCCAAGAGCCCCAGCGTCAGCAGCTGGACGGCGTAGAGCGTGCGCAGCTGCGCCGTGGTGGCGCCGAAGCAGCGCAGCAGGGCCGCCTGGTCGTAATGGCGCAGCGCGTGGTGATGGGCGGCGATGGCAATGGCCGCCACCGACAGCAGCAGGCTGATCAGCGCGGTGAGCTGGATGTAGCGGTCGGCGTTGGCGAACGCGCCGCGCAGGGTCTCGACGCCTTCGCGCGAACCGATCAGACGCTGAGTGCTGTCGAGTGTGAGTTTCAGCGCTGCGCTGAAAGCCGCGAGTTGATCCGGCGCGCCCGCAAACTGATAGAGATACGTGAGCCGGCTGCCGGGCTGCAGCACCCGGGTTTGTTCGACTTCGTCGGCGCGCAGGAGCACGCGCGGGGCGAAGCCGAACACGCCGCCGGGCTGGCCCGGCTCTTCGGCCACGACCCCGGCGATGGTGAAGTGCGCTTCGCCGATCTGCACGCGGTCGCCCACGCTGGCCGACAGCAGCGGCAGCAGGGAGGGCTCGACATAAATCGCGCCCGGCGGCGGCTGCGCCGGGCGCGGGGTGCCGGCGGCGAACGGGCGGTCGGCGATGCGCACGCTGCCGCGCAGCGGATAGGCGCCATCGACCGCGCGCAGGGTGGCGAGCTGGAAGGCGTCGCCCTTGGCGACCATGCTGGAAAATTCGAGCGCCTGACTGGTTGCCAGCGGGCTGGTCTTGAGCTTGCCATTTTTAACGGAGGGGGCGGGCCAGGTTTCGATCGGGCGCGGGCTGGTGACCAGCAGGTCGGCGCCGAGAAAGCTGGCGCCCTGCTCGCTCATGGCGCGCTTGAGGCGGTCGCCGAGAAAGCCGGTGGTGGAGACGCTGCCGACGCCGATGATCAGCGCCAGCAGCAGCACGCGCCATTCGCCGCTGGCGCGTTCGCGCCGCAACAGCCACAGACCAAGCCGTAGATAGATCATGCGAGAGCCACCTCGCGCGCGCGGCCGGCGACCAGATGCAGCCGGCGCCGGCAGCGCGCCGCCAGCGCGTCGTCGTGGGTGACCAGGATCAGGGTGGTGTGGGCGGAGGCGTTGAGTTCGAACAAGAGTTCGATGATGCGCGCGCCGGTGTCGGCGTCGAGATTGCCGGTGGGCTCGTCGGCAAACACGATTTCGGGATCGGTGGCAAAGGCGCGCGCGATGGCGACGCGCTGCTGTTCGCCGCCGGACAGCTGGCGCGGGGTGTGGCCGGCGCGCGCGGCGAGCCCGACGCGGTCGAGCCAGTGGGCGGCGCGTTCGCGCGCGTCGGCGCGTCCCGCCAGCTCCAGCGGCAGCAGAATGTTTTCCAGCGCGGTCAGCGCGGGCAGCAGCTGGAACGACTGGAATACGAAGCCGACACGGCCGGCGCGCAGGCGGGCGCGGGCATCCTCGTCGAGATCGTTGAGGCGCTGGCCGAGCAGCACGATTTCCCCTGCCGACGGCTGGTCGAGTCCCGCCAGCAGGCCCAGCAGGGTCGATTTGCCGGAGCCGGAAGCGCCGGTAATCGCGAGGGTTTCGCCCGCCTGGACTGCAAGCTCGACTTCGCTCAGGATGGCGAGCGTGCCGTCTGCCGTGCTCACGCGCTGCGACAGGGCGCGGGCAATGACGGCGGGGGCATACGGCTCCACAGGGGCTTTAGCCCGTAGTGGATCGGAATCCCCTTGTGGGGCGGGGAACTGGGCGCTGTCGCGAGGCGTCATTGAGATAGGGCCAGATTAAGGTGAGTGAATGAATTATCGTGTGTGGCTGCTGTTGTTGCTGCTGTGGTTGCCGGGCTGGGCGCTGGCCGGCTCGTGCTCCTTGTTGATTGTCGGCGATAGCTTGAGTTCCGGCTATGGCCTTGCACCGGGACAAAGCTGGGTGGATCTGCTCGATGCGCGGATGAAGAAGGCTGCGCCGTCATGGCGCGTGATCAACGCCAGCGTGAGCGGCGACACCACGCAGAACGGCCTGCAGCGCCTGGCCCCTGCCTTGAGCCGGCAACGTCCGCAAGGCGTGCTGATCGAGCTTGGCGGCAACGACGCCCTGCGCGGCACGTCGCCGCAGGTGATCCGGCAGAATCTGCAAGCGATGATCCGGCAGGCCAAGGCGGCAGGCGCCTGGGTGGTCTTGCTGGATGCGCCGGTGCTGCCCAACTACGGCAAGCCGTATTCCGATGCGCTGGCAAAGCTGTATGGGGACGTGGCGCGCGCGGAGAAGATTGTTCACGTGCCGTGTTTTGTCTGTGGCGTGGGGATCACCCCCGGCATGATGCAGGCCGACGGCATCCACCCCAACGAAAAGGCCCAGACCCGGATGCTCGACGCCGTATGGCCGCACATCCGGCCGAAACTGCGTTGCCCGGTGAAAAAACCATGAGTGGCGCAAGCTGTCCATGCGGATCGGGACGCGTGCTTGAAGCCTGCTGCGGGCGCTTGCATGCCGGCGCGCCTGCCCCGGATGCCGAAAGCCTGATGCGCTCGCGCTACAGCGCCTATGTGCTGGGGCTGGAAGACTATCTGCTGGCGACCTGGCACCCCGCGACCCGCCCTGCTGCGCTGGAACTCGACGCCTCCCCTCGCCCGCACTGGCTGGGGCTGGCGGTCAAGTCGCACGCGCTGCAGGACGAGACTCATGCAACGGTCGAGTTCGTCGCCCGCTACAAGCTCAATGGCCGCGCGTTCAGGCTGCATGAAACCAGCCGCTTCGAGCAGGTGGACGGGCGCTGGCTGTATGTCGACGGCGAGATTCGCGAATGAAAGAGGCCGCCCTGCGCGCACAGAAACTCGGCCATGCGGTTTTAAAGGTGCGCAGCCTGGCGCTGTCGGTACCGTTTTACCGCGACGTGCTCGGGCTCACCGAAGTGGCGCGCTACGGCGCGCAGATGGTGTTCTTTTCGTGCGGCGACCATCATCACGACCTGGCGCTGCTTGAGGTCGGTGCGCAGGCAGCCCCGCCGATGGACAACCAGGTCGGGCTGTATCACCTGGCGTTCAAAGTCGGCGACTCGCTGGACCAACTGCGCGCATTTCGCGATCACCTCGCGGCGCACGGCGTGGCACTGGCCGGCCAGGCCGATCACCGCGTCAGCCAGGCGCTGTATTGCCATGACCCCGACGGCATCCTGATCGAGGTCTATGTCGACGCCGATCCGGCGATCTGGAAGGACGATCCAGGCGCGGTTGCGCATGTCGGCACGCTGAGGCTGTAGGTCGCGGACTCGGCGGGCTTGTTGCTCCTCATCAAACCGGCTCGACGCCACGCAGAGCCAAGGCTAAACTGAGAACTCGGGCAGCGATGGGCTCGGCTATGATTATCCCAATCTCACCGGCGCGGTACCGACCATCCAGTAAGGTTCAACCGACCATACCCGGCCATCCATTGAATTGAATTAGAGGAGCACCCCATGAAACTACCCGCCTTCTTTGCCGGACTTGCCGCCCTGGTCTGCCTGCAAACCGCCCAAGCGGTTTTCGTCT
>DATMWS010000115.1:0-38124 GCA_035562135.1 Thiobacillus sp.
CGCCATACTGGTCCTCGCCGATGGCACCGTCTTTCACGGCGTCGGCATCGGTGCCGCGGGCAGCACCGTGGGCGAAGTGGTTTTCAACACCGCCATGTCCGGCTATCAGGAGATCCTTACCGATCCCTCCTACTGCCGGCAGATCGTGACGCTGACCTATCCGCACATCGGCAACGTCGGCGTCAACCGGGAGGACTGCGAGGCGGGCAAGGTGCATGCCGCCGGCCTGGTGATCCGCGACCTGCCGTTACGCGCCTCCAACTTCCGGCAGGAACAGACGCTGGACGCATACCTCAAGGCGGAGAACGTGATTGCCATCGCCGGCATCGATACACGCAGGCTCACCCGCATCCTGCGCGAAAAGGGTGCGCAAAGCGGCGGCATCATGGCGGGCACGCTGGACGAGGCGAAGGCACTTGAGGCCGCGCGCGCATTCCCGGGTCTGGCCGGCATGGATCTGGCCAAGGTGGTGAGCGCACCGGCAGCGTACGAATGGACCGAAACCGAATGGAAACTGGGACGCGGCTATGGCCAGTTGACCGAGCCGCGCTTTCATGTGGTGGCCTTTGACTATGGCATCAAGCGCAACATCCTGCGCATGCTGGCCGAGCGCGGCTGTCGTCTGACCGTACTGCCCGCCACCGCCACCTCGGCCGATGCGCTGGCCCTGAAGCCGGACGGTATTTTCCTTTCCAACGGGCCCGGCGACCCGGAGCCGTGCGATTACGCCATCCAGGCGATTGCCGAATTGGTGGCTGCGGGCGTGCCGACCTTCGGCATCTGTCTGGGCCATCAACTGCTCGCGCTCGCCTCGGGTGCCAAGACCGTGAAGATGAAGTTCGGCCACCACGGCGCCAACCATCCGGTCAAGGACCTCGACAGCGGGCGGGTGGCGATCAGCAGCCAGAACCACGGCTTCGCCGTGGACCCGGCGACCCTGCCGGCCAACCTGCGCAGCACCCACGTCTCGCTGTTCGACGGTTCGCTGCAAGGGATTGCGCGCACCGACGCCCCCGCCTTCAGCTTTCAGGGCCACCCTGAAGCCAGCCCCGGCCCGCATGACGTGAGCTATTTGTTCGACCGATTTATTCAGCTGATGGCCGATCACGCCGGAGCACACTGATCATGCCCAAGCGCACTGACCTTAAAAGCATTCTCATCATCGGCGCCGGCCCCATTGTCATCGGGCAGGCGTGCGAATTCGACTATTCCGGCGCGCAGGCGTGCAAGGCGCTGCGTGAGGAGGGCTATAAGGTCATCCTCGTCAACAGCAATCCGGCGACGATCATGACCGATCCGGACATGGCCGATGTCACCTATATCGAGCCGATTACCTGGCAGGTGGTCGAGAAGATCATCGCCAAGGAGCGCCCCGACGCGCTGTTGCCGACCATGGGCGGGCAGACCGCGCTGAACTGCGCGCTCGACCTGGCCAAGCACGGCGTGCTGGAAAAATACGGTGTCGAGATGATCGGCGCGTCGAAAGAAGCCATCGACAAGGCGGAAGACCGCGAAAAATTCAAGGTGGCGATGACCAAGATCGGGCTCGGCTCGGCGCGTTCATCGATTGCGCATAGCCTGGAAGAAGCGTTGCAGGTCCAGGCAGCACTGGGCTTTCCGTCGATCATCCGGCCCTCGTTCACCATGGGCGGCTCGGGCGGCGGCATTGCCTACAACCGCGATGAATTCGTCGCCATCTGCGAGCGCGGCCTGGAAGCCTCGCCGACGCACGAACTGCTGATCGAGGAATCGCTGCTCGGCTGGAAAGAATACGAGATGGAAGTGGTGCGCGACCGCAAGGACAACTGCATCATCGTCTGCTCGATCGAGAACTTCGACCCGATGGGCGTGCACACCGGAGACTCCATCACCGTGGCCCCGGCGCAGACGCTGACCGACAAGGAATACCAGATCATGCGCAACGCGAGTCTCGCGGTGCTGCGCGAGATTGGCGTGGAAACCGGCGGCTCCAACGTGCAGTTCTCCATCAACCCGGAAGACGGGCGCATGGTGGTGATCGAAATGAACCCGCGCGTGTCGCGTTCGTCCGCGCTGGCGTCCAAGGCGACCGGCTTCCCGATCGCCAAAGTGGCGGCCAAGCTGGCGGTCGGCTACACGCTCGACGAATTGCAGAACGACATCACCGGCGGCGCGACCCCGGCCTCGTTCGAGCCGTCGATTGACTACGTGGTCACCAAGATCCCGCGCTTCGCGTTCGAGAAATTCCCGCAGGCCGACGATCGCCTGACCACCCAGATGAAGTCGGTGGGCGAGGTGATGGCGATCGGCCGCACCTTCCAGGAGTCGCTACAAAAAGCCCTGCGCGGGCTGGAAGTCGGCGCTGACGGTTTCGACCCCAAGACCACCGATCGTGAAGAGATCGAAGCCGAGCTGATGTCGCCCGGCCCCGAGCGGATCTGGTACGTGGGCGATGCATTCCGTGTCGGCATGAGCCTGGCCGAAATTCACGCGCTCTCGAAAATTGACCCGTGGTTTCTCGACCAGATTCAGGGCTTGATCGAACTGGAAACCTCGCTGGCCGGACGTGCCCTGATTGATCTGGGGCGCGACGAGCTGCGCCAGCTCAAGCGCGCAGGATTTTCCGACCGCCGGCTCGCCAAGCTGCTGAGCACCGACCAGCACGCCGTGCGCGCGCGCCGCCACGAACTGGCGCTGCATCCGGTCTACAAGCGGGTCGACACCTGCGCGGCCGAGTTCGCCACGCAAACCGCCTACATGTATTCGACCTACGAGGAAGAGTGCGAGGCGCATCCGACCGACGCGAAGAAAATCATGGTGCTGGGCGGCGGGCCGAACCGCATCGGTCAGGGCATCGAGTTCGACTACTGCTGCGTGCATGCCGCGCTGGCGCTGCGTGAAAACGGCTTCGAGACCATCATGGTCAACTGCAACCCGGAGACCGTTTCGACCGATTACGACACCTCCGATCGCCTGTATTTCGAGCCGCTGACGCTGGAAGACGTGCTGGAAATCGTGCGCATCGAAAAGCCCTGGGGCGTGATCGTGCAATACGGCGGGCAGACGCCGCTGAAGCTGGCGCGCGACCTGGAAAGGAACGGCGTGCCGATCATCGGCACCAGCCCCGACATGATTGACGCCGCCGAAGACCGCGAGCGTTTCCAGCAGATGCTGCACGATCTGGGCCTCAAGCAGCCGCCCAACCGCACCGCGCGCAACCCGGAGAGCGCCATCCGCATGGCCGAGGAAATCGGCTACCCGCTGGTGGTGCGGCCCAGCTACGTGCTGGGTGGCCGCGCGATGGAAATCGTGCGCGAGGAAGCCGACCTGCGGCGCTACATGACCGAGGCGGTCAAGGTGTCGAACAAGTCGCCGGTGCTGCTCGACCGATTCCTCAACGACGCCATCGAGGTTGATGTCGACGCGCTATCCGATGGCGAACAGGTGGTGATCGGCGGCATCATGCAGCACATCGAGCAGGCCGGCGTGCATTCGGGCGATTCGGCGTGTTCACTGCCGCCCTACAGCCTGTCGCAGGACGTGCTGGACGAGATGCGCCGCCAGACGGTGGCGATGGCGAAGGCACTCAAAGTGGTTGGCCTGATGAACGTGCAGTTCGCGATCCAGGGCGACACCGTGTACGTGCTGGAAGTGAACCCGCGCGCATCGCGCACCGTGCCCTTCGTGTCCAAGGCCATCGGCGCGCCGCTGGCGAAAATCGCCGCACGCGCGATGGCGGGTATTTCGCTGAAGTCGCAGGCATTTGAAAAAGAGATCATCCCGCCGTATTTCTCGGTGAAGGAAGCGGTGTTCCCGTTCCGCAAGTTCCCCGGCGTCGACACCATCCTCGGCCCGGAAATGAAGTCGACCGGTGAAGTCATGGGGGTGGGCGACAATTTTGGTGAAGCCTTCGTCAAGTCGCAACTGGCGTCGAGCTCCGAACTGCCGAAGCCGGGCGGACGCGCGTTTGTCAGCGTACGTTCGGGCGACCGCGGTGCCGTGATCGAGTTGGCACAGGCGCTGCGCGAACTCGGCTTCAGCCTGGTCGCCACGCGCGGCACCGCCCAGGCGATCGAGTCCGCTGGCATTCCGGTGGCGATCGTCAACAAGGTCAAGGAAGGCCGTCCGCATATCGTCGACATGATCAAGAACGGCGATGTCGACTTTATCGTCAACGTGGTCGAAGACAAGAAAGCGGTGAAGGATTCCTACGCCATCCGTGCCGAAGCACTGGCGCGGCGGGTCGTGTACTTCACCACCCTGGCTGGCGCGCGCGCTGCCTGCATGGGCATGCAGCATGGCAACGAACTCGAAGTGTATTCCCTGCAGGCGCTGCATCAGCGTCTGCTCTGATCTGAAAAGGCAAGCTTGTGAGCAAATTCCCCATCACTGTCGTGGGCGCAGAAAAGATGCGCGCCGAGTTGCAGCATCTGAAGAGCGTGGAGCGCCCCGCTGTCATTCAGGCGATTGCCGAGGCGCGTGCGCAGGGCGACCTGTCGGAAAACGCCGAATACGACGCCGCCAAGGAAAAACAGGGCTTCATTGAAGGCCGCATTGCCGACCTCGAAGGCAAGTTGTCGAATGCGCAGATCATCGATCCGACCACGCTGGACGCCGATGGCCGCATCGTTTTCGGCGCCACGGTTGAACTGGAAGATGTCGAGTCGGGCGAGTCCGTGACGTATCAGATCGTCGGTGACGACGAGGCTGGCATCAAGCAGGGCAAGATTTCCGTGTCGTCGCCGATCGCGCGCGCGCTGATCGGCAAGTACGCCGGCGATAGCGTGGACGTCCAGGCGCCGGGCGGCGTGCGCCAGTACGAAGTGCTGGACGTCCAATACAAATAATGCGGCGCTTCTGGGACGGCCTCGCCGGGGTGATGCTGGTGCTGTGGATCGGCGGCATCTGGGCGATCGGCTATGTCGCCGCGCCGGTGCTGTTTGCCAACCTGGGGGACAAGCAACTGGCCGGGATGCTGGCTGGCAAGCTGTTTGAACTGATGGCGTGGATCGGCATCGCCGCTGCCAGCTATCTGCTGATTTATCGTATCGCGCGCGACGGCGGCGCGGCGCTGAAAACGCTTTTTTTCTGGGCGGTGGCGGTGATGCTGCTGCTGACCCTGGCCGGCCACTTCGGTATCCAGCCCATCATGCAGAGCCTGAAGGACCAGGCCATGCCGCATGCGGTGATGCAAAGCGTATTCGCCGACCGTTTTGCGCGCTGGCACGGGGTATCCAGCATTCTGTATCTGATCCAGAGCGCGCTGGGGCTGTTGCTGGTCTGGCGTTCGGGGCTGGCGCGATAACCCCGTTAGGCCACAATCAGCGCGGCAGGGCGATGACGGGCTTGGCTGCGGCGCGATAAATCACCAACACCTTGCCGATTTGCTGCACCGGCGCTGCACCAGTAGCGGCGCAGATTTCCTCCAGCCAGGCGCGGCGGGTGTCCAGTTCATTGCTGGCAGCCTTGATCTTGATCAGCTCGTGCGCGGTCAGCGCGTGATCGATTTCCTTCAATACGGCAGCTGTCAAGCCCTGGTTGCCGATCGTGACCACCGGTTGGCGCGCGTGGGCCAGTTCCTTCAAAAATTGCCTTTGTGCAGGCGTGAGTGATTTCATGCTTTTTCCTTAAATCTGAGCGCGGATTGTAGCTGAAAGACGATATGGCGCAGAAACCGAAGCGAACCAAATCGGGCAGTGCCTGGATGCACGAACACGTGACGGATCCCTACGTCAAAAAGGCGCAGCAGGACGGCTATCGCTCGCGCGCCGCGTATAAACTGCTGGAAATCGACAAGCGCGACCATCTGTTGCGCCCCGGCATGACGGTGGTGGATCTGGGCGCGGCCCCCGGCAGCTGGTGCCAGGTGGCAGTGGAGAAGATGAAGCGGCAGGGCAGGGGGCTGGCGATCGACCTGCTGCCAATGGCGCCCATCCCCGGCGTCGACAGCCTGGAAGGCGACTTTACCGAGCCGGCGGCGCTGGCCTGGCTGGAAGATAAGTTGCAATCCGGGCGGGTTGACCTTGTATTAAGTGATATGGCGCCCAACATCAGTGGGGTGATGCTGAGCGATCAGGCGCGGCAATATGAGTTGTGCGAACTGGCGCTCGATTTTGCAGTGAACTGGCTGAAACCAGATGGCGTTTTTCTCGTCAAAGTATTTCAAGGCGTTGGTTTTGAGGATTTTCGGGCACAGATGCGGCAGGCATTCGAGCAGGTGCTGATCCGCAAACCCGATGCCTCGCGCGATCGCAGTGCGGAGGTTTATCTGCTGGGGCGTCGTCCTGTTGCAGCAAGGGCAGCGGCGCAGGAAACTGCCGTGACAAGCCTGCAATAGTAGGTTTAGAATGAGTCTAAACGCGCTGCGCTTAAATTAATCGTGCTGCATTCGGCACCGAGGAGTAAATGTGAACAATTTGTCCAAGAACATCGCCATCTGGCTGATTATCGCCGTCGTCCTGATGACGGTCTTCAACCAGTTTGGCGCGCAGCGCACCGCACAGACACAGATGCCGTATTCGCAGTTCATCGAAGAAGTGCGCCAACAGCAGATCACCAAGGTGGTGATCGAAGGCAATGTGCTGAAGGGCGAGCGCAGCGACGGCCAGCGCTTCACCAGCTATGCGCCGAGCGATCCGTGGATGGTGTCCGACCTGCTGAAAAACGGCGTGTTGGTCGAAGCCAAGCCGGAAGAGCAGCCGTCGTTCCTGATGAGCATGTTTATTTCCTGGTTCCCCATGCTGTTGCTGATCGGCGTCTGGATCTTCTTCATGCGCCAGATGCAAGGCGGCGGGAAGGGCGGTGCGTTCTCGTTCGGCAAAAGCCGGGCACGCCTGCTGGACGAAAATGTCAACCCGGTGACCTTTGCCGACGTGGCGGGCTGCGACGAGGCCAAGGAGGAGGTTGCCGAGCTGGTGGATTTTCTGAAAGACCCGTCCAAATTTCAGAAATTGGGCGGTCATATTCCGCGCGGCGTGCTCTTGATCGGCTCGCCCGGCACCGGCAAGACTCTGCTGGCGCGCGCTATTTCTGGCGAGGCCAAGGTGCCGTTCTTCAGTATCTCGGGTTCGGAATTCGTCGAAATGTTCGTCGGCGTCGGCGCCGCGCGCGTGCGTGACATGTTCGAGCAGGCGAAGAAAAGCGCGCCCTGCATCATCTTCATCGATGAAATCGACGCGGTCGGCCGTCAGCGTGGTGCAGGCCTCGGCGGCGGCAACGACGAGCGCGAGCAGACGCTCAACCAGTTGCTGGTGGAAATGGACGGCTTCGAAGCGACGACCGGCGTCATCGTCATCGCTGCGACCAACCGTCCCGACGTGCTCGACCCCGCCTTGTTGCGTCCGGGCCGCTTCGATCGCCAGGTGGTGGTGGGTCTGCCCGACATCCGTGGTCGCGAACAGATCTTGCTGGTGCACATGCGCAAGGTGCCGGTCGCACCTGACGTGCGGGCCGATATTCTGGCGCGCGGTACCCCCGGCATGTCCGGCGCCGACCTCGCCAACCTGGTCAACGAAGCCGCCCTGTTTGCCGCGCGCGGCAACAAGCGCTTGGTCGACATGGACGATTTCGAGAAAGCCAAGGACAAGATCCTCATGGGCGCCGAGCGCAAGTCCATGGTGATTACGCCCGAGGACAAGAAAAAAACGGCTTACCATGAGTCGGGCCATGCGGTGGTCGGCATGTCCCTGCCGGGTTGCGACCCGGTACACAAGGTGACCGTTATTCCGCGCGGCCGCGCACTGGGCGTGACCATGTCGCTGCCCGAAATGGACCGTTACAGCCTGTACCAGGATCAGATGCTGTCGCAGATCAGCATGCTGTTCGGTGGCCGGGTGGCCGAGGAAATCTTTGTCGGCAGTATCTCGACCGGCGCATCGAACGATTTCGAGCGTGCCACCAGCATTGCGCGTGACATGGTGACTCGCTACGGCATGTCCGAAGCCTTGGGCCCGATGGTGTATGGGGAAAACGAGGGCGAGGTATTCCTGGGGCGTTCGGTGACCACGCACAAGAACATGAGCGAAGCCACCATGCAGAAGGTCGATGCCGAGATTCGCCGCATTCTGGACGAACAGTACGCAGTGGCGAAGAAAATCCTCACTGAAAGCCGCGACAAGGTCGAGGCGATGACGGCCGCCTTGCTGGAATACGAAACCATCGATGCCGATCAGATCGGCGACATCATGGCGGGGCGTCCGACCCGCCCGCCGAAGCCGGCTGCCGCGCCGCAGCCGCCGGCGAGTGGGGGGGATAAACCCAGTGCGCCGGCGCCGACCGCGCAGCCGGCGCAGGAAACCTGAGCGCCGATTCGGGTTCACGCTCTACAATAGAGGGGCTTTGGCCCCTCTATTTTTATGTCCTTTCTCCACGCAGGTTCGCACCGCCTCTCCCTGGCAAGGCCCCTCATCATGGGCATCGTCAACACCACACCGGATTCGTTTTCGGATGGCGGGCGTTGGGTTGATGCGCAGGCGGCTATTCAGCATGCGCTCAAGCTCCAGGAAGAAGGGGCTGATATCCTCGACGTTGGCGGGGAATCCACCCGCCCCGGCGCAGCGGCTGTGGCTGCTGTCGAGGAAATCCGCCGTGTGCTGCCGGTGATCGAGGCGCTTGCTGGATGTGGTTGTGTGGTGTCGGTTGATACGAAAAAGCCCGAGGTGATGCGCGCTGCGCTCGACGCAGGCGCGGCGATGGTGAACGATGTGATGGCCTTGCGCGCGCCCGGCGCGCTTGAAACGGTGGCGGCGTCCGGTGCGGCGGTGTGCCTGATGCATATGCAGGGTGAGCCGCAGACCATGCAGCAGGTGCCTTGTTATGCCGATGTGGTTGAAGACGTGAAGCGGTTTTTGCAGGGCAGGGTGCAGGCCTGCGAAGCGGCAGGGATAGCGCGTAAGCGGCTGGTAATCGACCCCGGCTTCGGCTTTGGCAAAACGCTGGAACACAACCTGGCCTTGCTCAGGCACTTGAATCGTCTGGCTGAACTGGGCGTGCCGGTACTGGCCGGGCTGTCGCGCAAGTCCATGCTGGGCACGCTGACCGGACGCGATGTCGAGTCGCGCGAATTCGCCGGGGTTGCGGCGCATCTGGCGGCGGTGGCGCGCGGCGCGCGGCTGGTCCGGGTACACAATGTTGCGGCCATGCGCGATGCGCTGGCCATCTGGAATGCAGTGGAGGAACAACAGGATGGGACGTAAGTATTTCGGCACCGATGGTGTGCGCGGCAGGGTGGGCGAGTCGCCCATTACGCCCGAGTTTGTGATGCATCTGGGCTACGCTGCCGGGCAGGTGCTGGTGGCCGATCGCGGCAGCCTGCCGCCGAACCAGCACCCCACCGTACTGATCGGCAAGGACACGCGCATTTCCGGCTACATGCTGGAAGCCGCGCTGGAGGCCGGCTTCACCGCAGCCGGGGTGAACGTGCTGATGACCGGGCCGATGCCGACGCCCGCAGTGGCCTATCTAACGCGTGCCTTGCGGCTGCAGGCCGGGGTGGTGATCTCGGCCTCGCACAATCCGTTCGAGGACAACGGCATCAAGTTCTTTTCGGCCAGCGGCCAGAAACTGCCCGACAGCGTCGAGGAAGCCATCGAGGCACGGCTGGATCACCCGATCGTGACGGTCGAGGCGCGCCAGTTGGGGCGTGCCCGCCGCATGGAGGATGCGGCAGCGCGCTACATCGAGTTTTGCAAGAGCACCTTCCCCAATCACCTCGACCTGCGCGGGATGCGCATCGTGGTCGACTGCGCGCACGGTGCGACCTACCACATCGCGCCGCACGTGATGCACGAACTGGGCGCCGAGGTGATTGCCATCGGCAACGAGCCGAACGGCTTCAATATCAATGACGAATGCGGGGCGACCCATACCCAGGCCCTGTCTGAAGCGGTGCGCACGCATCATGCGGATATTGGCATTGCGCTCGATGGCGATGGCGACCGCCTGATGATGGCCGACGCCCAAGGGCGGATTTATGACGGTGACCAGCTGGTCTACGTCATCGCACGTCATCGCATCCAGACTGGCTACATGAAGGGCGGGGTGGTGGGTACCCTGATGACCAATCTCGGCATGGAGCACGCGCTGGCGCGCATTCAAATCCCGTTTGAACGCGCCAAGGTAGGCGACCGTTATGTACTGGAACGCCTACACGCCAATGGCTGGACGCTGGGCGGCGAAACCTCGGGACACATTCTTTGCCTGGACAAGCACACCACGGGTGATGGTATTGTTTCAGCGCTGCAGGTATTGCGCGCGTTGCGCGAGACCGGCGAGACGCTGGATGCGTTCACCGCCGATCTGGAGACCTATCCCCAGGTCATGATTAACGTGCCGGTGGCCAAGGGCTTCAAGCTGAATGCGGCGCCCGCGGTCAGTGCGTCGGTCGCCGAGGCAGAGGCTGCCCTGAACGGCAGTGGCCGGGTTGTCCTGCGCGCGTCCGGCACCGAACCGCTGATCCGCGTAATGGTGGAAGGCCGGGACGCCGAACTGGTCCGACACACAGCTGAAACAATTGCCGCTGCCGTGAGGGCCGCCGCCGCGGGCGGGTGATTTCCTGACCTGAAATATAACTGTAATATTTGCCCGCTAATATGGCGACGTCGCCCATGCGGCAACGTCAACAACTATCGGAGATATTACACATGCGTACACTCAACAAACTGGCTCAAGGCACCCTGGCTGCGGCCATGGGTCTGGCTTTCTCGGTTAGCGTACTGGCCGCAGACATCACGGGCGCGGGCGCAACCTTCCCCTACGCGGTTTACACCAAGTGGGCTGAAGCCTATCAGACCGCTACCGGAAACAAGGTTAACTACCAGGGCATCGGCTCTTCGGGCGGCGTCAAGCAAATCAAGGCCAAGACCGTCGATTTCGGCGGCACGGATGCGCCTGTCAGTGAAGCAGATCTGGATGCGGCGAAGCTGGTTCAGGTGCCTACCGTGATGGGAGGCGTCACCATCGTCATGAACGTTCCGGGCATTGAATCCGGCAAGCTGAAGCTGGACGGCGTCACCGCCGCCGACATCTTCCGCGGCGCCATCACCAAGTGGAACGACCCCGCCATCGCCAAGCTGAACCCCGGCGTCAAGCTGCCGGACTTGGCCATCACCGTATCCCATCGCTCTGACGGCTCGGGCACTACCTATGCGTTCAGCAACTACCTGGCCAAGCAATCATTGGCATTCAAGCGTGACGTCGGCGCGGGCAACACCGTGAACTGGCCGGCCAATGCCGTGGGCGGCAAGGGCAACCCGGGTGTCGCCGCCAACGTGGAGAAGATCAAGGGCGCGATCGGCTATGTGGATATCGCTGACGCGATGAAGAACAACATGAGCTTCGTCGCCCTGAAGAACAAGGCCGGCAACTACATTGTGCCGAGCCAGGATTCTGTTGCCGACGCGGCTGCCGGTGCCAACTTCAAGGTCCGCGGCATGGCGCCGGATCTGCTGGATCAGGCACACAAGAACGCCTGGCCGATTACCAGCGCCACCTACATGCTGGCGTATGAAAAAGGCGCGGATGCTGTCAAACAGAAAGGTGTGGTCGACTTCTTCACCTGGTCTTTGAACAACGGTCAGAAAATGGCTGAAGAGCTGGGTTTTGTGCCGCTGCCGCCCAATGTCGTGAAGATGGTCGAGGCAGAAATGAAGAGCATCAAGTAATGCGTTTGTTGAACTGACTTGATTGAATGCCGGGGGGCGGCTTGCTGTCCCCCGGCTTTCTGCGAAAGCATCTGCCCACTGCAGCGGGTGCTCCCGCAGATACTAACCGAACCGATAGGCACCCCACCGTGAGCGAGCCCAGCGCATCCGCCGGAATCGATCTGCATGCCCGGCAGGTCAGAAAATTCCACTTGCAGGACAAGTTTTTTCATCACACCACCCAGTTGTTTGCGTTTGTCGTGCTGGCGTCGCTGGTGGGGATTCTGGTATCGCTCACTATCGAAGCCTGGCCGAGCCTCAAGGAATTCGGTCCGGCCTTCCTGTGGACCAATATCTGGAGCGTGCCGGATGACGAGTACGGCGCGCTGGCCGCCATTTATGGCACGGTGGTGACATCCGTGCTGGCGCTGTTGATTGCGGTGCCAATCAGCTTCGGCATCGCCCTGTTCCTGACCGAAACCTGCCCGGTGTGGCTGCGCCGGCCACTCGGTACAGCAATTGAATTGCTGGCAGGGATCCCCTCCATTGTGTACGGAATCTGGGGTCTGTTCGTTTTCGCCCCCTTGTTTGCCGATCATATTCAGCCTCCCCTGCAGGCGTTGCTGGGCGAGGTGCCGGTGATCGGCGGCTGGTTCTCCGGTCCGCCCATCGGGGTGGGCATTCTCACCGCCAGCATCGTGCTGTCGCTGATGGTGATTCCCTTCATCGCCTCGGTCATGCGCGACGTGTTCGAGACGGTACCGGACGTGCTGAGGGAATCGGCCTACGCTGTTGGCTGCACGAACTGGGAAGTTGTGCGCAACGTCGTGCTGCCTTATACCCGCGTTGGCGTCATCGGCGGCATCATGCTGGGACTGGGGCGGGCGCTGGGCGAGACGATGGCGGTGACCTTCGTGATCGGTAACGCCAACCGCATCAACGGCAGCCTGTTTGCACCGGGCACCTCGATTGCCTCCACGCTGGCCAACGAATTCGGCGAGGCCGATCCCGGTCTGCACATTGCTTCGCTGTTTGCGCTGGGGCTGGTGCTGTTCATCCTCACCTTTATCGTGCTGGCGATTTCGCGTTGGCTGATCAGCCGCAGCATGGGCTCCGAGGGGCTGTAAATCATGATGAGCCTGTATACACGTCGCATCTGGATCAACCGCATCGGCATCAGCCTGTCGATGGTCGCGATGAGCCTGGGGCTGATCGCGCTGATGTGGATTTTGTGGACGCTGTTTTCCAGGGGCTTTGCCGCGCTGAGCTGGGATTTGTTTACCCAGGACACGCCGGCGCCCGGCTCCGAGGGTGGCGGCCTGCGCAATGCCATCGTCGGCAGCGGCCTCATCCTGATGTTTTCCATGCTGATCTCGACACCGATCGGCATTCTGGCAGGCATCTATCTGGCCGAGTTCGGTCGTATTTCCCGCTTTGCGTCGTTCACCCGCTTCATGACCGACATCATGCTGTCGGCACCCTCCATCGTCATCGGCCTGTTCGTGTACGCCTTGTTCGTGGTGACCACTGGCGGATTTTCAGGCTGGGCGGGGTCGCTGGCGCTGGCGCTGATCGCCATTCCGGTCGTGGTGCGCACCACCGAAAACATGCTGAAGCTGGTGCCAACCAGCCTGCGCGAAGCGGCCTTCGCGGTAGGCGCGCCGCGCTGGCAGGTATCGCTCAAGGTGACGTTGCGCGCGGTCAAATCGGGCGTGGTGACCGGCGTGTTGCTGGCGATGGCGCGCATCACCGGCGAGACCGCGCCGCTCCTGTTCACTGCTCTGAACAACCAGTTCTTCAGCACCAATATGGCGGAACCCATGGGCAACCTGCCGGTGGTGATTTTCCAGTTTGCGCTGAGCCCGTATGACAACTGGGTGAACCTGGCCTGGGGCGGTGCACTGTTGATTGCCATCCTGGTGCTGGCGGTCAACATCGTTGTGCGCGTGGTTTTCCGCAATAAAGACAAACGTTAATTTCTCCGGAGCTACGCTGTGCTCAATCAACCCATGCCCGATCAAGTCATGCCTACCGGCGAAAATGCTGCCTTGCAGGTCCGCAATCTGGATTTCTTCTATGGCGATTTCAAAGGCCTCGACAACGTCAGTCTGGACATTGCCAACAAGAAGGTGACGGCCTTCATCGGCCCGTCCGGCTGTGGCAAGTCCACGCTGTTGCGCACCTTCAATCGAATGTATGACCTTTATCCGGGTCAGCGCGCCGAAGGCCAGATCATGTTCCATGGCAGGAACCTGCTCGACAAGAGCCAGGACGTGAACCTGGTGCGTGCCAAGATCGGCATGGTGTTCCAGAAGCCGACCCCGTTTCCAATGACCATCTACGAGAACATCGCCTTCGGCGTGCGGCTGTATGAGCGCATGTCGAAAAGCGCAATGGACGATCGCGTTGAGTGGGCGCTCAACAAGGCCGCGCTGTGGGGCGAGGTGAAGGACAAGTTGCAGCAGAACGGCCTGTCGCTTTCCGGCGGACAGCAACAGCGGCTGTGCATCGCGCGCGCGGTCGCGGTCAAGCCTGAAATCGTGCTGCTGGACGAGCCGACCTCGGCGCTGGACCCGATTTCCACCGCCAAGATCGAAGAGCTCATCAACGAACTGAAAAGCGAATACACCATCGCCATCGTCACCCACAACATGCAGCAGGCCGCGCGGATTTCCGACTTCACGGCGTTCATGTACCTGGGCGAACTCATCGAGTTCAACGAAACCGGCACTATCTTCATGCAGCCGGGCAAGAAGCAGACCGAAGACTACATCACCGGCCGATTCGGCTAATCCCTCTACGCGCGCAGCGGGTTTGGCGGTTGACCGTCGTGCGCGTTGCGCTTACCATCGCGCACTTTTGTTTGGCGGACTCCCATGCGCAAGAAGCTCGTAGCCGGTAACTGGAAAATGCACGGCAACCTGGTTGAAAACGCCGCGCTGCTGGCAGCACTCAAACCCGCTTTGGCCGGTATCGATGCGGTGGTTTGCGTGCCTTTCCCGTATCTGGCGCAAGTGCAGGCAGCACTCAGCGGATCGTCGATTGCCTGGGGTGCACAAAACGTGTCCGAGCAGGCCAAGGGCGCGTTCACCGGCGAAGTGTCGGCATCCATGCTGCTCGATTTTGGCTGCAAGTATGTGATCGTCGGTCATTCCGAGCGGCGCAGCCTGTACGGCGAATCCGACGCGCTGGTGGCGAGCAAATACGTGGCAGCACAGGCAGCGGGTTTGACGCCCATCCTGTGCGTCGGCGAATCGCTGGCCGAGCGCGAGTCGGGCGTGACCGAAGCGGTCGTCTCGCGTCAGCTCGATGCCGTGATCGACGCGGCTGGGGTAGGTTCACTGGTCAAAGCCGTGATCGCATATGAGCCTGTATGGGCGATCGGCACCGGCAAAACCGCCTCGCCGGCGCAGGCACAGGCCGTGCATGCCTTCATTCGCGGCAAGGTCGCTGCTCTCGATGCGGGCGTGGCAGAGCAGTTGGTGATCCAGTATGGGGGTAGCGTAAAAGCCGCGAATGCGGCAGAATTGATGGTTCAGCCGGATATCGATGGCGGTTTGATTGGCGGCGCTTCTCTGGTCGCTGACGAGTTCATCGCGATTTGCCGAGCCGCAGCCAAGTAAGAGTCAAAAATATGGAAACCTTGTTCTGGATCGTTCACGTTATTGTTGCCATCGCAGTCATTGCACTGGTGCTGTTGCAGCATGGAAAAGGGGCGGACATGGGCGCGGCGTTTGGCAGCGGATCATCTGGCAGCCTGTTCGGCGCGACGGGTTCGGCCAATTTTCTGAGTCGCAGCACCGCCATCATGGCGACCCTGTTTTTTCTGACCAGCCTGGGATTGGCCTATTTCGGGCTTCAGCAACACAAGCCGACCAGCGTGCTCGATCGCGCTGCTGTGCCGGCGACAACATCGCAGCCTGCTGCGCCTGCACAGGTTCCGGGCCAGAACAGCGGCTCGAAAGCGGGTGACATTCCGCAGTAAATCAGCAGTACATATTCGGGGCAATGCCCTTTGGCCGACGTGGTGGAATTGGTAGACACGCTATCTTGAGGGGGTAGTGACCTAGGTCGTGCGAGTTCGAGTCTCGCCGTCGGCACCATCAAATTTCCTGATTCATTCATTAGCATTCGCTATCGAATAAGCTTTTGATTTTTAAGATAAAAGTACCAATTTTTCGGCTTGACAGTCGACGCCCTGCGCTAATACACTCGGGTCATAATTACTCAATAGCCTGACATAGGCATAGACGGAGGAATCCGGTGCTGGAGAACTACCTCCCCATTCTGTTGTTCATTCTGGTCGGGCTGGCCTTTGGTGTTGTCCCCATCGTTGCGGGTGGCCTGCTGGCACCGCACCGCCCTGACAGCGAAAAACTCTCTCCCTACGAATGCGGCTTCGAGGCGTTCGAAGACGCGCGCATGAAGTTCGACGTGCGCTATTACCTGATTGCCATTCTTTTCATCCTGTTCGACCTGGAAATCGCCTTTCTTTTTCCATGGGCCATCGTGCTGGAAGAAATCGGCCTGGCCGGTTTTGTCGCCATGATGGTCTTCCTCTGCATTCTGGTGGTTGGCTTCATCTACGAATGGATGAAGGGGGCGCTGGAATGGGAGTAAGGCTTTTGAACTGCTGGGCGAGGGGCCCCGTGCGCAGCAAGGGGAGCGACCCGGCGAAAAGGCTTGTCCGCGACGCGCTGACCTTTGCTTATGTGGCCAAGCTTATTGAGCGGGCCAAGCCATGAGCATCGAAGGCATTCTCGAACAGGGCTTCGTCACCACCAAGGCCGACCAGCTCATCAACTACATGCGCACAGGCTCGATGTGGCCGATGACCTTTGGTCTGGCGTGCTGCGCAGTGGAGATGATGCAGGCGGGTGCCTCGCGCTACGACCTTGATCGCTTCGGCATTGTGTTCCGTGGCAGCCCCAGACAGTCCGACGTGATGATCGTGGCGGGCACCCTGTGCAACAAGATGGCCCCCGCCTTGCGCAAGGTCTACGACCAGATGGCCGAACCCCGCTGGGTGATTTCCATGGGGTCGTGCGCCAACGGCGGCGGCTATTACCATTATTCGTATTCGGTGGTGCGGGGTTGCGACCGCATCGTGCCGGTCGACATCTATGTTCCCGGCTGTCCGCCCACTGCGGAGGCGCTTTTGTTCGGCCTCATCCAGTTGCAGAACAAGATCCGCCGCACCAACACCATCGCCCGCTGATTGCCCATGCCCCAGACTGTGGAAGCTCTTTCTTTGTCTCTTGAAGCCGCACTCGGCGATGCGCTGGAGCAGTCGTTTGTCCGTCTTGACGAACTGACGCTGATCGTCAAGACGCAGCATTACGTGTCGGCGATGCGCACCCTGCGCGACCATCCCGATTGCCGCTTCGAGCAGCTGATCGACCTGTGTGGCATGGATTATTCTGGCTATGGTGGTGATGGCTGCGGCGGCGGATCGGCGGACGGCGCCCGTTTTGCCGTGGTGACGCATCTGCTGTCGGTGTCAAACAACCAGCGCGTGCGCGTTCGTGTGTTTTGCCCCGATGACGACTTGCCGCTGGTGGCATCAATGGTCGACATCTGGCCGGTGGCCAACTGGTATGAGCGCGAAGCCTTCGACTTGTATGGCATCGTGTTTGAAGGCCATCCCGACCTGCGCCGCATCCTCACCGACTACGGCTTTATCGGCCATCCGTTCCGCAAGGATTTCCCTCTGTCCGGCAACGTCGAAATGCGTTACGACCCGACCCAGCGGCGGGTGATTTATCAGCCGGTGTCGATCGAGCCGCGCGAAATTGTGCCGCGCATCGTGCGCGACGAGAGCTACGGGGGAGGGCGCTAATGGCCGAGATCCGCAACTACGCTAGATTGATGGGTGTTGTCCCGGAGTGTTCAAATGGCTGAAATCCGGAACTACACGATGAACTTCGGTCCGCAGCACCCGGCGGCGCACGGTGTGCTGCGCCTGGTGCTGGAACTCGACGGCGAAGTAATCCAGCGTGCCGACCCGCACATCGGCCTGCTCCACCGTGCCACCGAGAAGCTCGCCGAGCACAAGACTTTCATTCAGTCTGTGCCCTACATGGATCGCCTCGATTACGTGTCGATGATGGTCAATGAGCACGCCTACGTGATGGCGATCGAAAAGCTGCTCGGCATCGGGGTGCCGGAACGCGCGCAGTACATCCGCGTGATGTTCGACGAGATCACCCGCGTGCTGAATCACCTGCTGTGGCTGGGCGCGCACGCGCTCGATGTCGGCGCGATGACGGTGTTCCTCTATGCTTTCCGCGAACGCGAGGACCTGATGGACACTTACGAGGCGGTGTCGGGCGCACGCATGCACGCGGCCTACTACCGTCCCGGCGGCGTCTATCGCGACCTGCCCGACAGCATGCCGCAGTATCACGCGCAGCACACCCGCAGCGAAGCGACGATGAAGTCGATGAACGCCAACCGCCAGGGTTCGCTGCTCGACTTCATCGAGGATTTCACGAATCGCTTTCCTACCTATATCGACGAATATGAAACCCTGCTGACCGATAACCGCATCTGGAAGCAGCGTACCGTCGGCATCGGCGTGGTGTCCCCCGAGCGCGCGCTGGCGCTGGGCTTCACTGGCCCCATGCTGCGCGGCTCCGGCGTCGAATGGGATGTGCGCAAGAAGCAGCCCTACGAAGTCTACGAGCGCATGGATTTCGATATTCCGGTCGGCACCAATGGCGACTGCTACGACCGCTACCTGGTGCGTATCGAGGAAATGCGCCAGTCCAACCGCATCATCAAGCAGTGCGTCGACTGGCTGCGCAAGAACCCGGGGCCGGTCATCGTGGAGAACCACAAGGTCGCCCCGCCGTCGCGGATCGACATGAAACAGAACATGGAAGAGCTGATCCATCACTTCAAGCTCTTCACCGAAGGGATGCACGTCCCGGCGGGCGAAGCCTATGTCGGAGTGGAACACCCCAAGGGCGAGTTCGGCATCTATCTGGTGTCGGACGGTGCCAACAAACCCTATCGTCTGAAAATCCGCGGGGCGGGCTATGCGCATCTGTCAGCGCTCGATGAAATGAGCCGCGGCCACATGATCGCCGACGTCGTTGCCATCATCGGCACGCAGGATATTGTTTTCGGGGATATCGACCGCTGATGGCCAATCCCAATCTGAACGACAGCCTTCGGCTGAGTGCTGAATCGCTTGCACTGATCGATGTCGAGATCGCCAAATATCCCGCTGACCAGAAGCAGTCGGCGGTCATGGCAGCACTGCGCATCGCGCAGACGGAAAAGGGCTGGCTCAAGCCCGAACTGATCGAGTATGTCGCGCACTATCTGGAGATGCCGCCGATCGCGGCCTACGAGGTGGCGACCTTCTACAACATGTACGATACCCGGCCGGTGGGGCGGCACAAGATCACGCTGTGCACCAATCTGCCGTGCGCGCTGATGGGTGCGAACGATATCGCCGAGCATCTGAAGCAGAAGCTCGGCATCGGCTTCGGCGAAACGACCGAGGACGGCCGCTACACCCTGAAGGAAGGCGAATGCATGGGTGCCTGCGGCGATGCGCCGATGTGCCTGCACAACAACCATGCCATGCACACGCATCTCACGCCCGAAAAGGTGGATGAATTGCTGGATGATCTGAAATGACGGCCAAGCTGAAATGAGTTTGCTGAAGCCCACCCAAAAGGTCTGCAGCTGGACGCAGGCGCTCGACAATCCGGCATCGCTCGCGACCTACGTTGCCCATGGCGGCTACCAGGCGCTGCGCCGCGTGGTCACGGAACAGGTTTCCGGTGACGCCATCATCGCCGAGCTCAAGACCAGCGCCCTGCGCGGTCGCGGCGGCGCGGGCTTTCCCACGGGCCTCAAGTGGAGCTTCATGCCGCGCGCGTTTTCCGGCGACAAGTACATCGTCTGCAACAGCGACGAGGGCGAACCGGGTACCTTCAAGGACCGTGACATCCTGCGCTACAACCCGCACCAGCTGATCGAGGGCATGGCGATTGCCGGCTACGTGCTGGGCGCGCGCGTGGGCTACAACTACATCCACGGCGAAATTTTCGATTGCTATCAGATCTTCGAAGCCGCGCTGAAGGAAGCACGTGAAGCCGGCTATCTGGGCGACAAGCTGTTCGGCACCGACTTCTGCTTCCAGCTGCACGCGCACAACGGCTACGGCGCCTACATCTGTGGCGAGGAAACCGCGCTGCTCGAATCGATCGAGGGCAAGAAGGGTCAGCCGCGCTTCAAGCCGCCGTTCCCCGCGAGCTTCGGTCTGTACGGCAAGCCCACCACCATTAACAATACCGAGACGCTGGCCTCGGTGCCGTGGATCATGCAGCATGGCGGCCAAGCCTTCCTTGAACTCGGCAAGCCCAACAACGGCGGCTCCAAACTATTCTCGGTCTCCGGACACGTCAACAAGCCGGGCAACTTCGAAGTGCCGCTCGGCACGCCGTTTTCCGAACTGCTGGAGATGGCCGGAGGGGTGCGCAGCGGTCACAAGCTGAAAGCCGTGATTCCCGGCGGTTCGTCGGCGCCGGTGCTGCCGGCCGACATCATGATGGACTGCACCATGGACTTTGATTCCATCGCCAAGGCCGGCTCCATGCTGGGCTCCGGCGCGGTCATCGTGATGGACGAAACCGTGTGCATGGTGCGTGCGCTGGAGCGGCTGTCCTATTTTTATTTCGAGGAATCATGTGGCCAGTGCACGCCGTGCCGCGAAGGCACCGGCTGGATGTACCGCGTGGTTCACCGCATCGAGCACGGGCAGGGTCGGCCAGATGATCTGGAACTGCTCAACAGCGTGGCAGGACGCATCGGCGGCCATACCATCTGTGCGCTGGGCGATGCGGCGGCGATGCCGGTGCAAAGCTTCCTCAAACATTTTGGCCACGAGTTCGAGCACCACATCGAACACAAGCGCTGTATGGTCGGAACGGAGCAGTAAGAATGGCTACGCTCAATATCGAAATTGACGGGCACGCGCTTAAGGTCGAAAGCGGCGACACCATCATGGATGCAGCGAATCAGGCCGGCATCACGATCCCGCATTTCTGTTATCACAAGAAACTCTCCATTGCCGCCAACTGCCGCATGTGTCTGGTGCAGGTGGAAAAGGCGCCGAAGCCGCTGCCCGCCTGCGCCACGCCGGTAACCGACGGCATGAAGGTGTACACGCGTTCCGAATACGCCATCAACGCGCAAAAAAGCGTGATGGAGTTTCTGCTCATCAATCATCCGCTCGACTGCCCGATCTGTGATCAGGGCGGCGAATGCACGCTGCAGGATCTGGCGGTGGGCTATGGCGGCTCGTCGTCGCGCTACCAGGAAATCAAGCGCGTGGTGCGCGAGAAAAATCTCGGCTCGCTGATCGCCACCGACATGACGCGTTGTATCCATTGCAGCCGTTGCGTACGCTTCGGCCAGGAAATCGCCGGTGTGATGGAACTCGGCATGGCTGGGCGCGGCGAGCACACCGAAGTGATGTCCTTCCTGGAAAGCCAGGTGGCGTCAGAGTTGTCAGGCAACGTTATCGACCTGTGCCCGGTCGGCGCGCTGACCAGCAAGCCTTTCCGCTACACCGCCCGCACCTGGGAACTGTCACGCCGGCCCTCGATCAGTCCGCACGACAGCCTGGGTTCCAACCTCGAAGTCCACGTCAAGGACAACAAGGTGATGCGCGTGCTGCCGCGCGAGAACGAAGACGTCAACGAATGCTGGCTGGCCGACCGCGACCGTTTCTCCTACGAAGGCCTCAACACGGCCGAGCGCCTGTCCCAGCCGATGATCAAGCAGGATGGGCAGTGGGTCGAAGCGACCTGGCAGGCGGCGCTCGATTTTGTCGCGGACAAGCTGAAAGCCATTCCCTCCGAGCAGATCGGCGCGCTGTCGACGCCGTATCGCCCGGCAGAGGAGCTCTTCCTGCTGCAAAAGCTGATACGCGGCCTCGGCAGCGGCAACGTCGACCATCGTCTGCGGCAGTCGGACTTCTCGCTCGACGACAAGGCGCACGGCGGTTTCTGGCTCGGCATGCCGGTGACCTACATGTCGCGTCTCAACCGCATGCTGGTGGTGGGTTCCAACCTGCGCAAGGACCACCCGCTGATGGCGCACCGCATCCGCGAGTCGGTGCGCTGGTATGGCCAGCTCAACCTCATCAACGCGGCAGAAGACGAATTCCTCGGCAAGGTACACGCCAAACGCATTGTCGCGCCGTCGCAGCTCGCCAGCGCGCTGGCGGGGGTGTGCCGTGCGCTGGCCGAACTGAAAAACCTGCCGGTGCCCGACATTGCGGCACACGGGGTGGCCGACGACACTGCGCACAAGATGGCCGAGAGCATTTCGGGTGGCGGCCAAGGTTCTTCAGGTGGAGAAGCGCGCGCGGTTTTCCTCGGCAACATGGCGCAGCACCATCCCACCTATTCGCAGATTTACGCGCTGGCACAGGCAGTGGCGAAGCTCGCCGGCGCCAGTTTCGGTGTGCTGGGCGAAGCGGCCAACAGCGTCGGTGCGGTGGCGGTCGGCGCGATTCCGGGGCGCGGGCCCCTGGGGCAGCCTGCGGTCAAGGGACTGAATGCGCAGCAGATGCTGGCCCAGCCTTTGCGTGCCTATCTGCTGCTGGGGGTCGAAGCCGAACTCGATACCCACGATCCGGTGACCGCGATGGCCAGCGTCAATGCGGCAGAGTTTGTCGTGGTGATGTCCCCCTACAAGGGCAAGTCGCTCGACTACGCCGACGTGCTGCTGCCGATTGCGCCGTGGACCGAAACCTCGGGTACCTTCATCAACACCGAAGGCCGGGTGCAAAGCTTCAGCGCCGTGGTGAAGCCGCTTGGCGAAACCCGTCCGGCGTGGAAGGTGCTGCGCGTGCTGGGCAACCTGCTGGGGCTGGCCGGGTTCGAGCACAACGATTCGCAAGACGTATTGCGTGACGCGTTGGGTGACACACCCACCGGTTCGGTGCAGGCTTTTCTCGACAACGAAGTCAGCGGCATGACGCTGACGCAGCAACAGGCTCCCGACGGGCTGGAGCGTGTCGGCGAAGTGCCAATTTATCAAACCGATGCCGTGGTGCGCCGTTCGCCTTCGCTGCAGATGACACAGGATGCCTCATTGCCGGTGGCGCGCATGCACAGTCGCCTGATCCAGAAGCTGGGGCTGGAAGAAAACGGTCGCGTCTCGGTGCGACAGACCGCCAGTGCGCTGACGCTGAAAGTGCAGCGCGACGACCTGCTGCCCGACACCTGCGTGCGCATTCCAAGTGGCCATCCGCTGACCGCGGGACTCGGGCCGATGTTTGGCGCAATTACGGCGGAGCCGGTCTGATGGAGAGCGTAGGCATGGACTGGGCTGCGATTCAAACCGTCGTCTGGACGCTGATCAAGATCATTCTGCTGGTGGTGCCGCTGATGCTGGGCGTGGCTTACCTTACCTACGCGGAAAGGAAAATCATCGGCTGGATGCAGGTGCGTATCGGCCCCAACCGCGTGGGCTTTCTGGGCCTGCTGCAGCCGATTGCCGACGGTCTGAAACTGTTGATGAAGGAAATCATCATCCCTTCCGGCGCCAACAAGGGACTGTTCATCCTCGGCCCCATTCTTGCCATCGCGCCGGCGCTGGCGGCGTGGGCGGTGATTCCTTTCACCGACACCCTGGTGCTGGCCAACATCAACGCCGGCCTGCTGTATGTGATGGCGATCACCTCGATGGGGGTGTATGGCGTCATCATCGCGGGCTGGGCGTCCAACTCCAAATACGCCTTCCTCGGCGCGATGCGCTCTGCGGCGCAGATCGTGTCGTATGAAATCGCCATGGGCTTCGCATTGGTCGGCGTGCTGATGGCGGCGCAGAGTCTCAACCTCATCGACATCGTGCAGGGCCAGTCGGGCGGACTGCATCAGTGGTACATCTGGCCGCTGTTCCCGCTGTTCGTGGTGTATCTGATCGCCGGCGTGGCCGAGATCAACCGCGCGCCGTTCGACGTCGCCGAGGGTGAATCCGAGATCGTCGCCGGTTTCCATGTGGATTATTCAGGCATGGCATTTGCCGTGTTCTTCCTCGCCGAATACGCCAACATGATTCTGGTGGCGACGTTGACGAGCCTGATGTTCCTCGGCGGCTGGCTGTCCCCGCTGAGTTTCCTGCCCGACGGCATCGTCTGGTTGTTCTTCAAGATCGGCTTCGTGCTGTTCCTGTTCCTCTGGTTCCGCGCCACCTTCCCGCGCTATCGCTACGACCAGATCATGCGTCTGGGCTGGAAGGTGTTCATCCCCATTACCATCGTCTGGATTGTCGTCGTCGGCGGCATGATGCAGACGCCGTATGGTCATCTCTTCCATTGAGCGCGCCATGAGACGGATCACCCATTTCTTCGGCAGCCTGCTTCTGATCGAACTGCTGCGCGGCATGATGCTCACCGGGCGCCACCTGTTTGCGCGCAAGATCACGGTGCAGTTCCCGGAAGAGAAAACCCCGCAATCGCCGCGCTTCCGCGGCCTGCACGCGCTGCGCCGCTACCCCAACGGCGAGGAGCGCTGCATCGCCTGCAAGCTGTGCGAAGCGGTGTGCCCGGCGCTCGCGATCACCATCGAATCGGAAAAGCGCGACGACGGCACGCGCCGCACCACGCGCTACGACATCGACCTCACCAAATGCATCTTCTGTGGCTTCTGCGAGGAATCCTGCCCGGTCGATTCCATCGTCGAAACCCGCATCCTCGAATACCACGGCGAAAAGCGCGGTGACCTCTACTACACCAAGCCCATGCTGCTCGCCATTGGCGACCAGTATGAAGAACAGATCGCGAAAGACCGCGCAGCCGACGCAAAGTACCGCTGACGTCGCGCATTGATCACACCAAACATGACCTACACGACCGCGATTTTCTATTTCTTCGCCGCCATCCTGGTGTTTGCCGGGCTGCGCGTGATCACCGCGCGCAACCCGGTACATGCCGCGCTGTTCCTGGTGCTGGCCTTCTTCACAGCAGCTGGCCTGTGGATGCTGCTGGAAGCCGAATTTCTCGCCATCACCCTGGTGCTGGTCTACGTCGGCGCGGTGATGGTGCTGTTCCTGTTCGTGGTGATGATGCTCGACATCAATCTGGATAAATTGCGCGAGGGCTTCTGGGATTACCTGCCGCTGGCCGGCTTCGTCTCGGTGCTGCTGGTGATCGAAATGGCACTGATCCTCGGTAGCCGCCATTTCGGCCTCGACGTGATGGCCACGCCCGAGCCGCATCCGGCTGACTACAGCAACACCAAGGAACTCGGGCGACTGCTGTATACCGACTACGTCTATGCGTTCGAACTGGCCGCGGTGATTCTGCTGGTGGCGATCGTCGCGGCGATTGCGCTGACGCTGCGCCGCCGCAAGGACAGCAAGTACATCGACCCCGCCGAGCAGGTGAAGGTCAAGCGCAACGACCGTCTGCGCATCGTGAAAATGCAGGCCGTGCAGAAGCCGGGCGCAGGGGAGGGCGGCGCATGATTTCCTTATCGCATTACCTGGTGCTGGGCGGCATCCTGTTCGCCATCAGCGTGCTGGGCATCTTTCTCAACCGCAAGAACGTGATCATCCTGCTGATGGCAATCGAACTCATGCTGCTGGCGGTGAATATCAACTTCATTGCGTTTTCGCATTACCTGGGCGACATCCACGGACAGATCTTCGTCTTCTTTATCCTCACCGTCGCCGCGGCCGAGTCGGCCATCGGCCTGGCGATCCTGGTGGTGCTGTTCCGCAACCTGCACACGATCAACGTCGATGACCTCGACCAACTGAAAGGCTGACGCATGGACATGCAGACGCTCTATCTGATCGTGCCGCTGGCGCCGCTGTTCGGGGCGCTCGTCGCGGGCCTTTTCGGCAAGCTCATCGGCCGCACCGGCGCCCATGTCGTCACCATTGCCGGGGTGACCGCTTCGCTCATCGCGTCGGTGCTGGTGTTCCAGGACGTGCTCGCGGGCCATACCTACAACGGTACGGTCTACACCTGGATGGTGCTGGGCGACCTGCGTTTCGAGGTCGGCTTCCTGATCGATGCGCTGACGGCGATGATGATGCTGGTCGTCACCTTCGTCTCGCTGATGGTGCACGTCTACACCATCGGCTACATGCACGACGACCCCGGCTACCAGCGTTTCTTCAGCTACATCTCGCTGTTCACCTTCTCGATGCTGATGCTGGTGATGAGCAACAACTTCCTGCAGTTGTTCTTCGGCTGGGAAGCGGTGGGGCTGATGTCCTATCTGCTGATCGGCTTCTGGTACACCAAAGAGACGGCGATCTATGCCAACCTCAAGGCCTTCCTGGTCAACCGGGTCGGCGACTTCGGCTTCATCCTCGGCATCGGCCTGGTGCTGGCGTATTTCGGTTCGCTCGATTACGCCACGGTGTTTGCCAAGGCACCGTCGCTTGCCAGCGAGACCATCACCCTGTGGCCTGGCACGCCGTGGATGCTGATGACGGTGATCGGGATCCTTTTGTTCATCGGTGCGATGGGCAAGTCCGCGCAGTTCCCGCTGCACGTCTGGCTGCCCGACTCGATGGAAGGCCCGACGCCGATTTCAGCACTGATCCACGCGGCGACCATGGTGACCGCGGGTATCTTCATGGTGGCGCGCATGTCGCCGCTGTTTGAACTGTCGGACGTGGCCTTGAGCTTCATCATGATCATCGGTGCAATCACCGCGCTGTTCATGGGTTTTCTTGGCATCGTGCAGAATGACATCAAGCGGGTGGTGGCCTATTCGACGCTGTCGCAACTGGGCTACATGACCGTAGCGCTCGGCGCCTCGGCCTATTCGGTTGCGGTGTTCCACCTGATGACGCATGCCTTCTTCAAGGCGCTGCTGTTCCTCGCGGCGGGCTCGGTCATCATTGCCATGCACCACAACCAGGACATCCGCTACATGGGCGGCCTGAGGAAATACATGCCGATCACCTGGATCACCTCGCTGATCGGCTCGCTGGCGCTGATCGGCACGCCGTTTTTGTCGGGCTTCTATTCCAAGGAAAGCATTATCGAGGCGGTCAAGCTGTCGCACCTGCCGGGCGCCGACCTCGCCTACTGGGCGGTGCTGATCGGGGTGTTCGTCACCGCCTTCTATTCCTTCCGCATGTATTTCCTGGTGTTCCATGGCAAGGAGCGTTTCCAACAGGGGCACGCCCACGGCAACGAGCCCGATGATCATCATGGCGGGGGTACGCCGCACGAAACCCCGTGGGTGGTCACCGGACCCTTGCTCGCACTGGCATTGCCTTCGCTGGCGATCGGTTACATGACCATTGAGCCGATGCTGTTCGGCGACTTCTTCGGCAGCGCGATCTACGTCGCCGACCGCCATCCGGTCATGCACGAACTCAATCAGGAATTTCACGGCGCATTGGCGATGGGGCTGCACGCGGTGACGACGCTGCCATTCTGGCTGGCGGTGGCGGGTGTGGGTTTGTCAGCGTTTTTCTACCTCAAGCGCCCCGACATTCCGGCGGCTATCGCGCAACGCTTCAAGTTCCTGCATCAGATGCTGCTCAACAAATACTGGTTCGACGAGCTCTACAGCTGGGTGTTTGCCAAGGGCGCTCGACTGCTGGGCGGCACCTTGTGGCGGCGCGGCGACCAGAACGTGATCGACGGCTTCTTCGTTAACGGCTCGGCACACCTGGTCGAACGTTTATCCCGCCTGGTCAAGGCCTTCCAGTCCGGCTACATCTACCACTACGCGTTTGCCATGCTGATCGGGGTGTTCGCCCTGGTGACGTGGTTCGCGCGGCTTAACTAAAACAAACCCCATGTTCGGACAGTCGATTCTCTCTCTCGTCATCTGGGTCCCGATTCTGGCCGGGGTGGTCGTTCTCGCCACCGGCTCCGACCGCAACGCGGCGCTGGCGCGCTGGATTGCACTGGCCGGTGCGCTGCTGGGGCTGATCGTCGCGGTTCCGCTGGTCACCGGCTTCGATACCTCCACCTCGGCGATGCAGTTCGTCGAAAAAGCGGCGTGGATACCGGCGTTCAACGTCCACTACCACCTCGGCGTCGACGGCATCTCGATGCCGCTGATCCTGTTGAACAGCTTCATCACCGTGCTGGTGGTGATCGCCGGCTGGCAGGTGATCCAGGACAAGGTCGCGCAGTACATGGCGGCCTTCCTCATCATGTCCGGCCTCATCAACGGCGTGTTCGCCTCGCTCGATGGAATCCTGTTCTATGTCTTTTTCGAGGCCATGCTGATCCCGCTGTATCTGATCGTCGGCGTGTGGGGCGGGCCCAACCGCGTCTATGCCGCGTTCAAGTTCTTCCTCTACACCTTGCTCGGCTCGCTCTTGATGCTGGTGTCGATGATCTATCTGTATTTCCAGTCGGGCGGCAGCTTCGACATCCAGACCTGGCACGCCACCACGCTCGGCATGACGGCGCAGACGCTGATGTTCTTCGCCTTCCTGCTGGCGTTCGGGGTCAAGGTGCCGATGTGGCCGGTGCATACCTGGCTGCCCGATGCCCACGTCGAGGCGCCCACCGGCGGCTCGGTGGTGCTGGCGGCAATCACGCTGAAGGTCGGCGCCTACGGCTTCCTGCGCTTCATCCTGCCGATCCTGCCGGATGCCAGTGCGGAACACGCCTGGTTCGTCATCATGCTGTCGTTGATCGCCGTGGCCTACATCGGCCTGGTGGCGCTGGCGCAGTCCGACATGAAAAAGCTCATCGCCTATTCGTCGATTGCGCACATGGGCTTCGTCACCCTCGGTTTCTTCATGTTCAACCCGCTCGGCGTCGAAGGCGGTCTGGTGCAGATGATCTCGCACGGCTTCGTTTCGGCGGCGCTGTTCCTCTGCATCGGCGTCATGTACGACCGCCTGCACTCGCGCCAGATCAAGGATTACGGCGGCCTGGTCAACAAGATGCCGGTGTTCGCCACCTTCTTCATGCTGTTCGCCATGGCCAACGTGGGCCTGCCCGCCACCAGCGGCTTTGTCGGCGAATTCATGGTCATCATGGCCGCGACGAAGGTCAATTTCTGGTTCGCCTTCGTCGCCGCCACCACGCTGATCCTGGGCGCGGCCTACACGCTGTGGATGTACAAGCGCGTCGTGTTCGGCACGGTCACCAACCCGCATGTCGAAGAAATGAGCGACATCAACGCCCGCGAGATCCTGGTGCTCGGCGCGCTCGCCGTCTGCGTGCTCGTCATGGGCCTGTATCCCAAGCCGTTCACCGATGTGATGCATGTGTCGGTGGTCGACCTGTTGGCGCACGTCGCCCAAAGCAAACTGCCCTAAGGTTCCGAAATGCGCGACTCCCTCATTCAATTTGCGCCCGTGCTGCCCGAGATCTTCGTGCTGGCGATGGTTTCGCTGATCCTGGTGATCGACGCCGCCGTCGATGACAGCAAGCGCTATATCGCCTATGCGCTGTCGCTCGTCACGCTGGCTGGTGCGGCCTTCCTGACCGTTCGCGATTTCTCCACCATGCCGGTGTTGGCGCTGGGCGGCCTCTTCATCGACGATCCGCTGTCCGACGTGCTGAAGCTGTTCCTCTATCTGACCGTCGCCGTGGTGCTGGTTTATTCGCGAGACTACCTGCGCGAGCGCGGGCTCTACAAGGGCGAATTCTTCGTGCTCGCCCTGTTTGCGCTCCTGGGCATGATGGTGATGGTGTCGGCCAGCCATTTCCTCACGCTGTATCTGGGCCTCGAACTGCTGTCGCTGTCACTCTATGCGATGGTCGCGCTGCAGCGCGATTCCAGCGTGGCGAGCGAAGCGGCGATGAAATACTTCGTGCTGGGTTCGCTGGCGTCCGGCATGTTGCTCTACGGCATGTCGATGGTCTACGGCGTCACCGGCTCGCTGGCGCTGGCCGACATCGCACAGATCCTGGCCGACGGCACCGACCTGCGCATTCCCTTGGTGTTCGGCATCGTCTTCATCGTCGCCGGGCTCGCGTTCAAACTCGGTGCCGTGCCGTTCCACATGTGGGTGCCCGACGTCTATCACGGCGCGCCCACCGCGATGACGCTGTTCATCGGTTCTGCGCCCAAGATCGCCGCCTTCGCCTTCGTCGTGCGCATTCTCGGGCAGGGGCTGGAATCGCAGGTGGCCGAATGGCGCGACATGCTGGTGATCCTGGCGGTGCTGTCGATGGCGGTCGGCAACATCGCGGCCATTGCGCAAAGCAATCTGAAACGGATGCTGGCCTATTCGACCATCTCGCACATGGGTTTCATGCTGCTGGGCATTCTGGCCGGCTCGCAGAACGGCTACGGCAGCGCGATGTTCTACGTGCTGGTGTATGCGCTGATGAGCCTGGGTGGTTTCGGCATGATCCTGCTGCTGTCGCGCGCCGGCTTCGAAGCCGACCAGCTTGACGACTTCAAGGGCCTCAACCGCCGCAGCCCGTGGCTGGCTTTCCTGATGCTGCTGCTGATGTTCTCGATGGCCGGCATTCCGCCCACCGTGGGCTTCTACGCCAAGCTGTCGGTGCTGCAGGCGGTGGTCGAGATCGGTTATGTGTGGCTGGCGGTGGCCGCGGTGCTGTTCTCGCTGGTGGGGGCTTTTTACTACCTGCGCATCGTCAAGCTGATGTATTTCGATGCGCCGCACGACACGTCACCGATTGTCACCAGTCCTGACACCCGTGTCATCATGTCGGCCAACGGCTTGGCCGTGCTGGCGCTCGGCATCCTGCCGCAGCCGCTGATGGCAGTGTGTGTGCACGCCATCGGCGCGTCTTTCTGAACCAAACCTTGCCGGAGCGGGTCAGCTCCGGCATTACCCGTTTTCCGGATTCATCGTGAATTTCTCCACCACCCTGCTGCTGATCCTGGCGTTCATCGCCGCCAACCTGCCGTTCCTTGTCGAGCGCATTTTCTTTGTCGTGCAGCCCAAAACGGGTGCCAAGAATGTCGCCTGGCGCCTGCTCGAACTGGTTGTTCTGTTTTTTGTGGTGGGCGGCATTGCGCTGTTGCTGGAAGGCAAGCTCGGCGACATCCACAAGCAGAACTGGGAGTTCTACGCGGTCAATGCCGCGCTGTTCGTGGTGTTTGCCTATCCGGGGTTTGTGTATCGCTATCTGTGGCGGCGGCGGGGTGGATAGGGCGAGCAAGTGTTGATGCAAGGCTGCATTGATCCGTTTATCCCTTGCAATGATCGCTATGCATAAACAAGCGGAACCAAGAATGGACACCCAAGAATTCAAACTGCGCGGAGAACACGTCGCACTCTGCGACCTGCTCAAACTCACCGGGATCGCCGACAGCGGCGGGCAAGGCAAGCTCATGATCGCCAACGGAGAAGTCACCGTTGATGGCCAGCCTGAAAGTCGCAAGACGGCCAAAATTCGGGCGAATCAGACGGTGCAGTGCCTTGGGCAGACGGTTCGGGTTGTGGCGGGCTGAGCTTCCAGGCTCGGGCACAAAACAACAGGCGATAGGCCGCGGTTTTCGCGAAGCGGCGCTTAAAGAAAGCAGAAGAAAAATCGGCCGGAATCGAACTCCACCGCCAGTCGCGCGCCGCGATTGAGCGCGTAATCCCACGATCCCTTGGTGGCGCAGCCTACGTGGCATTCGCTCACCCCCGCCGGCGATTCGAGATCGCGCTCGCGGTCATACCAGCTCAACAACATCGTGTCGTCACCCAACTGCTGCCGGGCGATGGCTGTTGCCAGTTTCAGCGCGGCGTTGAAGTCGAGGCCGAGTTCGGCGGTGTCGATCCCCAGGGTTTTCATGGCGAGGTATCGGTCAGCGCCTTTAGCGCGCCTGCCTTCATAGATGCGCTTTCAGCGCATACAGCATATCCAGCGCCGCCTTCGGGGTGAGCGTATCGGGGTCGAGTTCGCGCAACTGGTCGAGCGCGGGATGCGGCGGCGGTTCGTCGCTGGGGAGGTGGGCGGCGAACAGGTCGCCCTGCGGGCCGGGCTGCAGCTGCGCGTCCTCGAGTTCGCGCAGGTGGCGGCGTGCCGCGTGGATGACCGGGCTGGGCACGCCGGCCAGGCGCGCAACCTGAATGCCGTAGCTCTGCGAGGCCGGGCCTTCTTCCACCGCGTGCAGGAACACCAGGTCGGCGCCATGTTCCTTGGCGTCGAGGTGGACGTTGGCGAGCTGCTTGAACTCGTTGGCGAGTTGCGTCAATTCAAAATAATGCGTGGCGAACAGGGTGAACGCGCGGGTGGCGCTGACCAGATGCCGCGCCACCGCCCAGGCCAGCGCAAGGCCGTCGAAGGTCGAGGTGCCGCGCCCGATTTCGTCGAGCAAGACGAGACTGTTTGCGCTAGCGTTGTGCAGGATGTGCGCGGTTTCGGTCATTTCGACCATGAAGGTCGAACGCCCGCCCGCCAGGTCGTCGGACGCGCCGATGCGGGTGAAAATCTGGTCGACGTCGCCGATTTTCGCCGCGCTGGCGGGCACCCACAGGCCGCAGCAGGCCAGCAACGTGATCAGCGCCACCTGCCGCATGTAGGTCGACTTGCCGCCCATGTTGGGGCCGGTGATGAGCAGCATCTGGCGGCTGCGGGTAAGCAGAACGTCGTTTTGAATGAAGTGCGCCACCTGCGCTTCGACCACCGGATGGCGGCCGCCGCGGATGACGATGCCGGACTCGCTGGTGTACTCGGGCGCGCACAGCCTGAGTGTGCCCGCGCGCTCGGCCTGGCTCGCCAGCACGTCGATCTCGGCCAGCGCGGCGGCAATCGCCAGCAGCGCCGGCACATGTGGCGTCAGCGACTCCAGCAGCGCATCGAACAGCGCCTTCTCGCGAGCCAGCGCGCGATCCTGCGCCGACAGCGCGCGGTCCTCAAAGGTCTTGAGTTCCGGCGTGATGTAGCGTTCGGCGTTCTTCAGCGTCTGGCGGCGGCGGTAATCATCGGGGACCTTGTCCGCTTGCGCGCGGCTGACCTCGATGTAAAAGCCGTGCACCTTGTTGTATTCGACCTTGAGGGTGCCGATTCCCGAGCGCGCGCGTTCGCGCGTTTCCAGTTCCAGCAAAAACGCCCCAGCATCACGCGTCAGCGCGCGCAGCTCGTCGAGATCGGCGTCGTAGCCATCGGCAATCACCCCGCCTTCGCGCAGCACGCTGGCGGGCTCGGGCTGGATGGCACTCGCCAGCAGTTTGTGCAGGTCGGGACGCGCGGCCAAGGCAGTCTGCAGTGCCGACAGCCGCGCGCGATCGTTGGGCAACGCAGCGGCGAGATCAGGCAGCAGGGCGAGGGTGTCGCGCAGTCCGGACAGGTCGCGCGGACGCGCACTCTTCAGCGCGATGCGGCCGCTGATGCGCTCGACGTCGGCACAGCTTTTCAGCAGTCGGTTGATTGCCGCCGCCGCGTCGGATGCCTCGGCCAGCACGCCGATGGCATCGCGTCGCTGAATCAGGATTTCGCGGTCGCGCAGCGGGTGGTGCAGCCAGTGGCGCAACAGGCGCGTGCCCATGCCGGTGGCGGTGGTGTCGAGCACCGACAGCAGGGTTGGCGCCGCTTCGCCGCGCAGGGTTTCGGTGAGTTCCAGATTGCGCCGGGTGGCGGCGTCGAGTTGCACGAAATCACTGTCGCGCTCGGCCTGGATGGACTGGACATGCGGCAGTGCAGTGCGTTGCGTGGTCTGGATGTAGTCGAGCAGGGCGCCCGCGGCGGCAATCGCCAGGCGCAGGTCGGCCACGCCGAAGCCGGCGAGATCGCGGCTGCCGAACTGCTGCGCCAGCCGGGTCTGTGCGCCGCCCGAGTCGAATTGCCACGGCGCCAGCCGGCGCACCGCGCAGGCGGCACCTGTCAGGGCAAAATCGTCCGGCGCCAGGATTTCCGCCGGCCGCACCCGCGCCAGCAGGGCGGGCAGGGCGGCCGTGTTGATTTCGGTGACCTGAAAGCGCCCGGCGGCGAGGTTGAGCCAGGCCACGCCGACCGCGTCGGTGCCAGGGGTGGCAGTAACCATGCCGGGCGCGATGGCGAGAATCAGCGTGTCGCGTGACTCGTCCAGCAAGCCGGAATCGGTCAGCGTGCCCGGCGTGACGATGCGCGCCACCTGGCGGTCGACCGGGCCTTTGCTGGTGGCGGGATCGCCCACCTGCTCGGCGATCACCACCGATTCGCCCAGCTTCAGCAGCCGTGCCAGGTACTGCTCGGCACTGTGATACGGCACGCCGGCCATCTTGATCGGCGCGCCTGCGGAGGCGCCGCGCGTGGTGAGCGTGATATTCAGCAGCCGCGCCGCTTTTTCGGCGTCGTCGAAGAACAGCTCGTAAAAATCGCCCATGCGGTAAAACAGCAGCATGTCGGGATGCTGTGCCTTGATGCCCAGGTACTGCTGCATCATTGGCGTGTGGGCAGTGGGCTCCTTGGCGATCGACATGGAGAGACCGGCGTCTGGATCAGACCTTCAGTTCGGGCGGCAGATGCGGCGCGATGACCTGCAGCATCTGCGCAAAGATTTTCGGGGTGGCGGCGACGATGTTGCCGGATTCCAGAAAGCCTTCATCGCCCATGAAGTTGCCGACCAGGGCGCCGGACTCCTGCGCGATCAGGCTGCCGGCGGCAAGGTCCCAGGGTTGCAGGTGCATTTCCCAGAAACCGTCATAGCGGCCGCAGGCCACGTAGCACAGGTCGAGTGCGGCCGAACCGGGGCGGCGCAGGCCCGAGGTGGCGAGCATCATGTCGCGGAACATCTTGAGATAGGCGTCGGCAAAGCTGAAATCGCGGAAGGGGAAGCCGGTGCCGATCAGGCATTCGCTTAACTTGGCACGCTTGCTGGCGCGGATGCGGCGGTCGTTGAGCATGGCGCCGCGGCCGCGGGTGGCGGTGAAAAGTTCGTTGCGCGCGGGGTCATACACCACGGCCTGGGTAATCTGGCCCTTGTGCTTGAGCGCGATCGATATCGAATACTGCTGCAGGCCGTGCAGGAAGTTGGTGGTGCCGTCGAGCGGATCGATGATCCACTGGTAGTCCTCGCCATTCTTGGCGTCGGCCGAGCCAGACTCCTCTGCTAAAATCCCGTGATTTGGATAGGCGTCGAGCAGGGTTTCGATGATGGCGCGTTCGGCCATTTGATCGACCTCGGTCACATAATCGCGATCCTGCTTGCTGCGTACGGTGAGCTGGTCGAGGTCGAGCGAGGCGCGATTGATGATCGCCCCGGCTTTGCGAGCGGCTTTCACCGCCGTATTGAGCATGGGATGCATGATGTCTGGCAATAAATTCAAAGAACGAGTTTCACATTTTACTTGATGACACAGCCGGACCCTAAACTTCTCGCCAATATTCGCATCGTGCTGACCCGCACCAGCCATCCCGGCAATATTGGCGCGGCGGCGCGGGCGATGAAGACGATGGGGCTGTCGCAGCTGGTTCTGGTCAACCCCGCCGTTTTCCCCAACAGCCAGGCCGATGCGATGGCCTCGAGCGCGGCCGACGTGCTGCAGCAGGCCCGGGTGTGTGCCACCCTGGCCGAGGCACTGGCCGGCACCACGCTGGCGCTGGGCGTGTCGGCGCGGCGGCGCGACATCGTGGCCGAGGTGCTGACGCCGCCGGAAGCGGCGATCCGTCTGCTGACCGAGGCGCAGGCCGGCCCGGTGGCGCTGGTGTTCGGCAACGAAACCAGCGGCATGTCGAACGAGGAACTGGGCCTGTGCCAGGGACTGGTGACGATTGCCGCCAATCCGGACTACACCTCGCTCAATCTGGCGGCGGCGGTGCAGGTGCTGAGTTACGAGATCCGCCAGGCCTGGCTGGGTCATGCGAGCTGGCCGCAGCCTGAAATGGACGCGGCGACGGGGGATGAGCTGGAGAAGTTCTACGGCCACCTGGAAACCGCGCTCTCCGAGCTGGAGTTCCTCAATCCCGGCTCGCCCAGCAAGCTGATGCTGAAACTGCGGCGGCTGTTTGCGCGCACCCGGCTGGCAAAGGAGGAAGTGAATATCCTGCGCGGGATCCTGACCGCCGCGCAGGGCGCGAAGCGGGCAGCGATCGGGGCACGGAACCGCAACGCTGAATAGTTGACTAAATTACTCGGAAATAGCATCCTCAAACCCATGAACCTGTTCAGCCTATTGAAGGAAGACATCGCCATCGTGTTCGACCGCGACCCGGCGGCGCGCACGACGTTTGAGGTCGTCACCACCTATCCCGGCTTTCATGCCATGGTCATCCACCGCTTGGCGAACAAGCTGTGGCGCATGCAGTGGAAGTGGCTGGCGCGTTTCACCTCGCACCTCGGCCGCTGGCTCACCGGCATCGAAATCCACCCCGGCGCCACCATCGGCCGCCGGGTGTTCATCGACCACGGCATGGGGGTGGTGGTGGGGGAAACCGCCGAAATCGGCGACGACTGCACCCTGTATCACGGCGTGACGCTCGGCGGCACCTCGTGGAACAAGGGCAAGCGCCACCCCACCCTGATGCCCGGCGTGGTGGTGGGGGCGGGCGCCAAGATTCTCGGCCCGATCACCATCGGCGCCAACGCCCGCATCGGTTCCAACGCCGTGGTGGTCAAGGATGTGCCGGACAATGCGACGGCGGTGGGCATTCCGGCACGCATCCTCGATAGCGCGGCCGAAATACAGCGCAACCAGCAGGCGGAAAAACTCGGGTTCTCGGCCTATGCCATTTCGGCCGACATGAACGACCCGGTGGTGAAGGCGATCCACGGTCTGGTCGATCATTCGGCCCACATCGATCACCGGCTGGAGCTGATTCTGGCGCAGCTGCAGAAGCTGGGCGCGGAGATGCCGGCCGGGCAGGACAAACCGGACGATTTCGATCCGAACTATCTGAACAAAATAGTTGACTAAATTGCTAGGGTAAGGAATAGTTGACTAAATTGCTCGGGAATTTTATAGTTCGGGCGAAATTTCAGGAGAACAAGTCATGAGATTGACCACCAAAGGCCGCTTTGCCGTCACTGCCATGCTGGATCTGGCGCTTCGCGGCGGCAAGAATCCGGTCACGCTGGCTGGCATCAGCGAGCGCCAGGATATATCCCTGTCGTATCTGGAGCAGTTGTTCAGCCGTTTGCGCCGTCATGAACTGGTCGAAAGCGTGCGCGGTCCCGGTGGCGGTTACTACCTCGCCCGGCCGCTCGGCGACGTCAGCGTGGCCGACATCATCCGCGCGGTGGACGAACCCATCGATTCGACCCAGTGTGGCGGCAAGGAAAACTGCCAGGACGAGCACCGCTGCATGACGCACGACCTGTGGATGGGCCTGAATGCCCATATATACGACTACCTCGACAACGTGACGCTGGCGACCCTGGTGGCCAAGCAGGACGAATGCAAGGAAAAGGTGCTGCAGGATCGCCGTGCCTTGAAGATTTCGCTGGTCGCTTGAACGATTCAATTAGGGCAAAACGATGAAAACACTGTATTTCGATTATTCCGCCACCACCCCGGTCGATCCCCGCGTGGCGGCCAAGATGATTCCCTATCTGACCGAGCACTTCGGCAACCCGGCGTCGCGCTCGCATCCCTATGGTTGGGAAGCCGAAGCGGCAGTGGAAGAGGCGCGCGCTCAAGTGGCCGCGCTGGTCGGCGCCGACCCGAAGGAAATCGTGTTCACCTCCGGCGCCACCGAATCGAATAACCTTGCAATCAAGGGCGCGGGCCACTTCTACTCGGCCACCAAGGGCAAGCACATCATCACCGTGCGCACCGAACACAAGGCGGTGCTCGACACCGTGCGTGAGATGGAGCGCCAGGGCTTCGAGGCGACTTACTTGAACGTGCAGGAAAACGGCCTGCTCGATCTGGACGTGCTCCGCGCGGCGATCCGTCCCGACACCGTGCTGGTCTCGGTGATGGCGGTCAACAACGAGATTGGCGTGATCCAGGACATCGAAGCGATTGGCAAGATCTGTCGCGAAAAAGGCGTGATTTTCCACGTCGACGCGGCGCAGGCCACCGGCAAGATGCCGATCGACCTGGCCAAGCTGCCGGTCGACCTGATGTCGTTCTCGGCACACAAGACCTACGGTCCCAAGGGCATTGGCGCGCTGTATGTGCGACGCAAACCGCGCATTCGCCTGGAAGCGCAGATGCACGGCGGCGGTCACGAGCGCGGCATGCGTTCGGGCACGCTGGCCACCCACCAGATCGTCGGCATGGGCGAAGCCTTCCGCATCGCCCGCGAAGAGATGGCGACCGAGAACGAACGCATCCGCATGCTGCGCGACCGCCTCTACAACGGCCTCAAGGACATCGAGGAAGTTCATCTGAACGGCGACATGGAACAGCGCGTTCCGCACAACCTCAACGTCAGCTTCAACTTCGTCGAAGGCGAATCGCTGATCATGGCGATCAAGGATCTGGCCGTATCAAGCGGTTCGGCCTGCACCTCGGCCAGCCTGGAGCCGTCCTACGTGCTGCGCGCACTGGGCCGCAGCGACGAACTGGCGCACAGCTCGATCCGCTTCTCCATCGGCCGCTTCACCACCGAGGAAGAAGTCGACTACGCAATTAAATTGCTGCATGAAAAGATCGGCAAACTGCGCGAGCTTTCCCCGCTGTGGGAAATGTTCAAGGAAGGCGT
>DATMWS010000116.1:0-3132 GCA_035562135.1 Thiobacillus sp.
GCCTTACATGATCGTGGCCATGCTGGGCGGCTCGGCTGCGGCGGCGGCGCTGAGTTATTGGCACGGCGTGCAGATGTCCACGGTGGGCGCGCTGCCGGCGAGCCTGCCGCCGCTGTCGGCGCCGGCGCTGGATGGCGAAAGCATTCGCGCGGTGGCGTCCGGCGTGGTGGCGGTGACGCTGCTGGCGCTGACCGAAGCGGTGTCGATCGCGCGCGCGCTGGCGGCGCGCTCCGGCCAGCACGTGGACGGCAACCAGGAATTCATCGGCCAGGGGATGTCGAACCTCGCCGGCGCATTCTTCTCGGGCTATGTCGCCACCGGCTCCTTCAACCGCAGCGGCGTGAACTACGCCGCCGGTGCCAAGACCCCGCTGGCAGCAATGATGGCGGGCGCGTTCCTGCTGCTGGTGGTATTGCTGGTGGCGCCGTGGGCGCGTTTTCTGCCCAACGCCGCCATGGCCGGCATCCTGTTCCTGGTGGCCTGGGGCCTGATCGATTTCAAGGAAATCATCCACACGGTGAAGACCAGCCGCTCCGAACTCGCCATCATGACCGCCACCTTCGCGTCCACGCTGTTCCTGACGCTGGAGGAAGCCATCATCATCGGCGTGCTGATGTCGCTTTCGCTTTATCTGGCGCGCACTTCCAAGCCGCAGGTGCGGGAACGCGCACCCGACCCGCACAGCAAGAAACGCAAGTTCACCGATGCCGACAACGCGCCGCAGTGTCCGCAACTCAGATTCGTGCGCATCGACGGTTCGCTTTTCTTCGGTGCCACCGCGCACGTGCGCGAGAAGCTGGCCGCCCAGGATATTGCCCGGCCCGATCAGAAACACGTGGCCATCATCGCCCACGGCATCAACTTCATCGACATGGCCGGCGCCGAGGCCCTCGCCGACGAGGCGCGGCGGCGGCGCGCGGCGGGCGGCGGACTCTACTTGATCGGCATCAAGGACACGGTGCAGGAACAGCTGGCGAAAACCGGCGCCCTGAAAGCGATCGGTGGCGCCAACCTGTTCGACTCGAAGACCGAAGCGATCGCTGAAATCTACCGCCGCCTCGACCGCGATGTCTGCCGCACCTGCAGCGCACACGTTTTCCGCGAATGCGCACCTGTGCGGGCCGAGCCGTCCGCCTTGCCTCAGCCCCTTATCCACGTCCACGCAGGAGCCCACTCATGAAAACCCGTCAACGCGTCCTGATTCCCTTCACACACGGCCATAGTGGCTCTTCCTTGCTTCGCCGCGCCGGCGAGATCGCCGTGTCTGGAAATGTCGAACTTCTGGTAGTGAGCGTGCTCGACACCCGATCCAGTTTCGATTCGGACGGCCCTGCCGGCACGCTGCCCGGCGAGCGTGCCGCCCGCCTCGCGCCACCCGAGCAGAAACGGCTCGAACATCACCTGATGCGACACGGCTTGGGCCAGGCACAGGCCACGGTGATATGGGGTGAGCCGCGAACCGCCCTGTCCGCCCTGATCCGCAACTGGCGTCCCGATCTGGTCGTGTGCGATGGGCGGACACGCCGCCTGATGCCGGCTCGACCTGACCAGGAAGGCCCGCAACTGATGACGATCGGGCGCGACGGCGCTTTCGCGCGCCTGGCCGGATTTTTCTTGCCGCAGACGCAGGGGCATGCCTGAGCGGGACAAGCCAAAGCTGCCCCCCGCTGGTCTCTTCGTCGGACGCGCGCCATAAGGGTCGAGGTGCGCGTCGATCTGCCTGCCATCGGTTTTTTCAGTAACAAGCCAAGAAGGATTTCTTATGATTCGCCGCAACCCGCGAGGCGACCTGCCGGTCGTCCACGAAACCGCTTTTGTCGATCCGACCGCCATTCTCTGTGGCCACATCATCGTTGGCGAGAATGTCTTCATCGGCCCCTATGCGGTGATCCGCGCCGACGAGGTCGATGACGACGGCAACATGGAACCCATCGTCATCGGCGCGCACTCGAACATCCAGGATGGCGTGGTCATCCACTCCAAGGCGGGCGGGCGGGTCGAGATCGGCGAATACACCTCGATCGCCCACCGCTCCATCGTGCACGGCCCCTGCAAGGTGGGAAACCGTGTGTTCATCGGCTTCAATTCCGTGCTGTTCAACTGCGTGGTGGGCGAAGGCTCGGTGGTGCGCCACAACTCGGTGGTCGAGGGCTGCAGCGTGCCCGACGGCTTCTACATCCCTTCCACCTGCAACATCCATTCGGACGAGGAACTGGCCCGCATCGAACCCGTCACCCCCGATGTCACCGGCTTCTCCGAAAGCGTGGCGCAGGCCAACCACGAACTGGTCAAGGGCTACAAGCGCATCCGCAACGAGTTCTGACGCTGCGTTGATTTCGGAGCACGATGGACCGTCAGCCCTTTTCCACCTCGTAGCGCTTCAGCTTGCGCCATAAGGACACGCGATCGATGCCGAGAATCTGCGCGGCATGGGTCTGGTTGCCGCCGGCTTCCTGCAGGACCCAGGCGATGTAGTCCTGTTCCTGTTCTTCCAGGGTGGGGATGCGCCCGGCTTTTTTGCGGAAGGTGCGGATGGAGAGTTCGCGCAGGTCGTCGGGCAGCTGGGCGGGCTCGATGCTGTGTCCGGTGGTGATCGCGACGCCGCGCTCGATGATGTTTTCCAGTTCGCGCACGTTGCCGGGAAAGTCGTAGGCGCGCAGCAGGTCGAGGGTGTCGGGTGCCAATTCGGTGACGTCCTTGCCCATCAGCGCGGCGTGCTTCGCCAGGAAGTGGTGGGCGAGCAGCGGCACGTCTTCCTTGCGCGCGCTTAAAGCGGGGATGTGCAGGTTGACGACGTTGAGGCGGAAGTAGAGATCCTGGCGGAAACCGCCCTGCTTCACCATGTCCTGCACGTCGCGGTTGGTGGCGGCGATGAAGCGCACGTCGATTTTCACCGGCGTGGTGGCGCCCAGCGGCAATACTTCCTTTTCCTGGATCAGGCGCAGCAGCTTCACCTGCATGGCAGGGGACATTTCGGTGATCTCGTCGAGGAATAGCGTGCCGCCCGAGGCGGTTTCGACCAGCCCCTTCTTGTCGGCGTGGGCACCGGTGAAGGCGCCCTTGACGTGGCCGAACAGCTCGTTGGCCAGCAGTTCCTCGTTGAAGGCGCCGCTGTTCACCGCGACGAAGGGG
>DATMWS010000117.1:0-13117 GCA_035562135.1 Thiobacillus sp.
CATTCAGCCCGGCCACATTTTCCCGTTGCGCGCGCAGCCCGGCGGGGTGCTGGTGCGCGCGGGCCACACCGAAGCGGGCTGCGACCTGGCCGGTCTCGCCGGGCTGGAACCCGCCTCGGTCATCTGCGAAATCCTGAAAGACGACGGCACCATGGCGCGCCTGCCGGATCTGGTTCCGTTCGCGCAGGAACACGGCCTGAAAATCGGCGCCATCGCCGACCTCATCCATTACCGCAGCCAGACCGAAAGCCTGGTCGAGCGTGCCGCCGACCGCCTGATTCAGACGGTGTACGGCGCTTTCCGTCTGATCGCCTATCGCGACACCAGTGCACGCGAAACCCACCTCGCGCTGGTCAAGGGCGAAATCCATGCGGACAGGGAAACGCTGGTGCGCGTGCATGAACCCTTGAGCGTGATGGACTTTCTCGACGTCACCGGCGGCGGCCACTCGTGGCCGATCATCGGTGCGATGGAGCGCATCGCCGAATCGCAGTCCGGCGTCATCGTGCTGCTGCACCGCCCGGAAACCGCCGAGGCCCTGCTCGCTCGTGTTAATCCAGCGCCGGCGGCAAGTGCCAGCCGCAAAGTCGACCTGCGCGACTACGGCATCGGCGCGCAAATCCTGCGCGACCTCGGCGTCGGCAAAATGAAGCTGTTGGCCAGCCCACGCAAAATGCCCGCCATGGACGGGTTCGGGCTGGAAGTTACCGGCTATTCTGAAAAAGCATGATCCTTTAGAAAGGTACGCATCATGGGAACCACCGACAACATCTCCGAACTCGACCCGATCTATCAGGGCAAAGGGCTCAGGATTGGCATCGTCATGAGCCGCTTCAACAAGGACATCTGCGAAGGTCTGCTGTCGGCCTGCGAACTCGAACTGGCCCGCCTCGGCGTCGCCAAGGATGACGTGCTGCTGGTGGATGTGCCTGGCGCGCTGGAGCATCCGCTGGTACTGCAAAATATGGCGCAGTCCGGCCAGTACGATGCGCTGATCGCCATCGGCGCGGTAGTGCGCGGCGACACCTATCACTTCGAAGTGGTGTCGAACGAATCCGCCCGCGGCATTCTCGACGTGCAATTGGAAACCGGCGTGCCGATTGCCAACGCGATCCTCACCGTGGACACCGAGGAGCAGGGCCACGTCCGCATGGCCGAAAAAGGCCGCGACGCTGCGCGCGTGGCGATCGAAATGGCCAACCTGCTGAAGCGCCTCTGAGATGGCCGGCTCCCGCAAAAGCGCCCGCGAATTCACCCTGCAGGGCGTCTACGCCTGGCTGGTGGGCGGCACCGACGTCACCCTGATTGCGGCCAACCTCAAGGAAGACGAGCAGTTCAAGCGTGCCGACGAAGCCTATTTCCGCACCCTGCTGTATGGCGTGATCAAGGACGAGGACATGCTGAGTTCGCGCATCGCGCCCCTGCTCGACCGCCCGGTCGCCGAGCTCTCCCCCGTCGAGCGCGGCATCCTGCTCATCGGTGCGTACGAACTGGTGCACTGCCCCGACGTACCGTGGCGCGTCGCCATCAACGAAAGCGTCGAACTCGCCAAAAAATTTGGCGGCACCGACGGCCACAAATACATCAACGGCGTACTCGACAAACTGGCGCAGGACGTGCGCGCGGTGGAGATCGAGCATGCGAAGCAGTCGCGCGGGAATTAAAAAAACCTTCACCACAGGGGCACGGAGATATGCCCCGCAGGGACGGTATCCCTTGGGACACGGAGACATGCATAAATCCGACTGCATGCAATTCGCTCACTCGGGTTTATGGGAGTTCTCTGTGGCTCTGTGCCTCGGTGCTGAGTGGTTTTAAATGTCTTCCGAATTCGACCTCATCGCCAAACACTTCACCCGCGCCACGCCCGGCGCGGTGCTGGGCGTGGGCGATGACTGCGCACTGCTGGCGCCGTCGCCGGGCATGCAGCTCGCGGTGTCGTCCGACATGCTGCTCGAAGGCCGCCACTTTTCGCCGCAGGACAGCCCCGCCGGCATCGGCCACAAATCGCTGGCGGTGAACCTGTCCGACCTCGCCGCGATGGGGGCGACGCCGCGCTGGGCGACGCTGTCGATCGCGCTGCCGGAAGAGAACGATGCCTGGCTCACCGCCTTCGCACGCGGCTTTTTTCGCATGGCCGACCTGCACGGCATCGAGCTGGTCGGCGGCGACACCACGCGCGGCGCGCTCACCATCAGCATCACGGTGATCGGCGAAGTGCCGCCGGGCCTGGCCTTGCGCCGCGATGGCGCCCAGGCCGGCGACGACGTCTGGGTGTCCGGCGTGATCGGCTCGGCCGCGATGGCGCTGGCGTATCGCCAGGGGCGCCTGTTCATGGAGCAGGTCGACGCCGCCCGCGTGCTGCCCGCGCTGTACCTGCCGACGCCGCGGGTGGCGCTCGGCATCGCGCTGCGCGGCATCGCGTCCAGCGCGATCGACGTTTCCGACGGCCTCCTGGGCGATCTCGGGCATATCCTGCAACGCTCGCACGTCGGCGCCACCCTCGAATTCGCCGCGCTGCCGATGCTGCCGGTGGTGCAGGCCTATCTGCATGAAAAAGTCGCGCGCGATTGCGTGCTGGCAGGCGGCGACGACTACGAACTCTGCTTCACTGCGCCCGCCAGCAAGCGCGACGCGGTAGCCGCCGCTGCGCAGTCTGCGGGCGTCGCGGTGACGCGCATCGGGCAGATTCACGCCAAACCCGGGCTGGCGGTGATCGGTACCGACGGCCAGCCCCTGCCCTTCGAACACACCGGCTATGACCACTTTGCGGCCTGACCTGAAATTCCTGTTCGCGCATCCGGCGCACCTCATCGCCTTCGGCTTCGGCACGGGCCTTGCCCCCAAGGCGCCCGGCACCGTCGGCACCCTGCTCGGCCTGCCGCTGTTCTGGCTGATCGTCGCCGTCACCCCCGACCTGCCGAACCAGATTATTCTGCTGATTGCCGCCTTCCTGCTCGGCATCTGGGCCTGCGGCCGCAGCGGCCGCGCGCTCGGCGTCGCCGACCACGGCGGCATGGTGTGGGACGAAATCGTCGCCTTCGCGCTGGTGTTGCTGTTCACCCCGGCCGGCTGGCTGTGGATGGCGCTGGCGTTTGCACTGTTCCGCCTGTTCGATATCCTGAAACCCTGGCCGATCCGCCTGGCTGATACCCGCCTGAAAAACGGCTTCGGCGTGATGTTCGACGATCTCCTGGCGGCGCTGTACGCAATCGCCATCATCAAGGGACTGCAATGGCTCGTGTAAGCGACGAAGAACTGCACCAGCTCGCTGCCGAACTCGGCGACAAGCTGCGCGCGCGCGGCTGGATGCTCGCCACCGCCGAGTCCTGCACCGGCGGCTGGGTCGGGCAGCTGCTGACCTCGCTGCCCGGCAGTTCGCACTGGTACGAACGCGGCTTCATCACCTATGCCAACGCCGCCAAGGTCGAGATGCTGGGCGTGCCGGAAGCAACCCTGGAATCCCACGGCGCCGTCTCCGAAGAAACCGCTGCCGCGATGGCGGCCGGCGCACTCAAGCACAGCCACGCCCATGCCGCGCTTGCCATTTCCGGCATCGCCGGCCCCGGCGGCGGCACCCCGCAAAAACCCGTCGGCCTGGTCTGCTACGGCTGGGCGCTGGCGGACGGCACGCTCATGTCGTCCACCTGCCGCCTCGACGGCGACCGCGAGGAAATCCGCTCGCGCGCGGTGGCCGCGGCGCTGCGCGGCTTGATCGAGCTGCTCGGGTAGGGATCAACCGTAGGAGGGGCGCCCTCGCCCCGATTTTCATGCCTTCGCAACCACCACGGCATCGGGGCGAGGGCGCCCCTCCTACCAACCTCAATAAAACGCCCACGCCGCAAACGGCTCGATCTCGTCCCGATTCAGCAGCATCAGCTGGTACGCATTCGGATTCAGCGAATGGTCCGGCGTGGTGTCGACGCTTAGTCGCTGCAGCACGTAGCCGAGCAGCGCGCGCCGCACGTTCACCTCGATGGTCTCCCCGCTCGCGCCATAGTCCAGCAGCAGGCTCTCGCGCCTTGCCGCATCGAGCCCGGCATGGGGCGCCAGGCTCAGGCTCACCGATTCCACCCAGTCATCGTCATATTGCTCACCGGATTCGGCCGGCAGGTCCAAACATTGCGCCTCGGTCATGCGCGACAGCACGAAGTCGCGGAAGTCGCAGGTGTCCTCGCTGTACGCCCGCACATGCCAGCGCAGCCCGGTATTGACCAGGGTGTGCGGCTCCAGCACGCGCGCCGCCCCGCTCTCTCGCCGGGACAGTGAACGGTAGCTGACGCGCAGTTTGCGCCGGCCGTGAATGGCGCGGGTGATCTGCGCCAGGGTCTGCTGGCTGGGCAGGCGGGCGGGCAGCGGCAGCGACGCGGTCGGCAGGCCATAGATCAGCTCGCGCCCATACGGCCCGTTCGCCACCGCCAGATTGGCCGCGATGATCGGCAGCACCACGGCGGGTGCAAGGTCGGCGAAGGCCGCGCTGAACCCCTCGCCCGGCACAAAGCCGAACACGCTGTGGTTGTAGAGGAGATTGCCGGGGGCCAGATCGCCGTAGAGCTTGAGATCCTTGGTGGCGGCCGGGTCGGACAGGCCAAAGGCGCGGGCGACGTCGCTGCGGGTCACCACCCCGGTGTACCAGGCCATGACCTCGATATATTGCAGGCGCTGGCGCGTCGCCCACTTCACGTCCAGGCGCATTTTCTCTTTTGAAAACATATTCCTTTACTCCCGGCGGGCGGTTGTTGCGAAAATTATAGGGCGACGCAGGCCGAATACAAACAATCACATCATATATTTTATATAGGTGGTATTTTTTATTGACATGAACAAATATACGATCTAAAGTTCGTCCATCCCAACCCATTCAGGAGACGCACCATGGCCACCCCCAGCACCATGACCGAAGACAAGATGAAAGCGCTCAGCGCCGCGCTGAGCCAGATCGACAAGCAGTTCGGCAAGGGCTCGGTGATGCGCCTGGGCGACCACGATGTGTCGCGCGACATTCAGGTCGTCTCCACCGGCTCGCTCGGCCTCGACATCGCGCTGGGTGTCGGCGGCCTGCCGCGCGGCCGCGTGGTCGAAATCTACGGCCCGGAATCGTCCGGCAAAACCACGCTCACCCTGCAGGTGATCGCCGAAATGCAGAAAATGGGCGGCACCGCGGCCTTCATCGACGCCGAACACGCGCTCGATCCCAACTATGCCGGCAAGCTCGGCGTCGACGTCGACAACCTGCTGGTCTCGCAGCCCGACACCGGCGAACAGGCCCTGGAAATCGCCGACATGCTGGTGCGCTCGGGCTCGGTCGACGTGGTGGTGATCGACTCGGTCGCCGCGCTCACCCCCAAGGCCGAAATCGAAGGCGAAATGGGCGACTCGCACATGGGCCTGCAGGCAAGATTGATGAGCCAGGCGCTCAGGAAGCTCACCGCCAACATCAAGCGCACCAACACCCTGGTCATCTTCATCAACCAGATCCGCATGAAAATCGGCGTCATGTTCGGCAGCCCGGAAACCACCACCGGCGGCAACGCGCTCAAGTTCTACGCCAGCGTTCGCCTCGACATCCGCCGCATCGGCGCGATCAAGAAAGGCGACGAAATCGTCGGTAACGAAACCAAGGTCAAGGTCGTCAAGAACAAGGTCGCGCCGCCGTTCAAGGAAGCCTTCTTCGACATTCTCTACGGCCAGGGCATCTCGCACGAGGGTGAAATCATCGAACTCGGCGTCCTCCACAAGTTCATCGACAAATCCGGCGCCTGGTACGCCTACAACGGCGAAAAGATCGGCCAGGGCAAGGACAACGCGCGCGAATACCTGAAGGAACACCCGGAAATCGCGCAGGAAATCGAAGCCAAGGTCCGTGATGCTGTCGGCGTCAAAAACCCGGCCGCTGAAAGTGAAGCCGTCGCCTGAGCCGGGCGACCTGCGTGAGCGCGCCCTGCGCCTGCTGGCGCGGCGCGAACACAGCCGCGCCGAACTCGTCCGCAAGCTGGAACGCGCGGGCTTTGTCCGAGACGACATCGCCCCGCTGCTCGACGCCTTCGAAGCGCAAAACTGGCTGTCCGATCGCCGCTTCGCCGAAAGCTACGTTGCCGACCACCGTGCCCGCGCCGGCAGCGTCAAGCTCGCCTACGACCTGCGCCAGCGCGGCGTCAGCGACAGCATCATCGAATCGGTATTAGGCGACAACCGCGACAGCGAACTCCAGCGCGCGCGCGAAGTGTGGCAGAAGAAATTCGGCGCGGCGCCCACCGATGCAGCCGAAAAAGCCAAACAGATGCGTTTCCTGCAAAGCCGGGGGTTCACGCCTGAAGTAATCCGGCGTGCAATCAGCGGCGCGGACGAGCGGGGCGAGCATTATTAGCCCTGTAGCACCACGAACCCGTGAGCGGAGCAAACTGTGGAAGTGTGGAGGGGGCAACCTGTGGAGGGGCGCCCCGCGCCCCGAATACGCACCATGGCACCTCTACGGCATACCGGAATATTGAGTCAAACGCGCTCACCTTCAACCTTCCGCGGCCGCCCTACCCCCTTGGACGCCGCCTGCCTCTGCCCCAAGGCCTCGATTTCAGCCCTGAACCGCTCCCCGCCCAGCGCCCAGCCCTTGTGCGTGCAGTCGCGGATTGCCGCAAGATCGCCCTGATCGATCGCCGAAGCGAATAGCGCCTGATAAGCCGTTTGCCTGGCCAGATCATCCAGCCCCAGCCGCATGTATTCCTCGTGCGACGTCAGCCAGTCCGCATTCGGCCCGCCCTCGCCCAGCGCATTGCGCCGGTAGCTCGACCACGGATAATCCTGCGGCACGGCCACCATCCCCGCCCTCACCGGATTCAGCTCGATGTAGCGCATCAAGGTCAGCAGATAGCGCTCACTGTCCACCACCGTCGCGCGGTAGCGCCCCTCCCACAACGTCCCGCTGCGTTTGTACGTGTAATTGAAATACTGCACATAGCGCCGCCCCACCGACTGAAAGGTCTTGCTGATGCTGTCGTCAAACTTGGGCGTCGCCAGCAGGTGAACGTGGTTCGTCATCCACACGTATGCATGAATCGCCAGCCCGTACTTGGCCGCCGCCTCGACCAGCGCATCGCGAAAGAACGGGTAATCCGCCTCGGCGGCAAATATCGTCTGCCGGTTATTGCCGCGCTGGATGATGTGCTGCGGCTGGCCGGGGATGACGTAACGGGGAAGGCGCGCCATGGATGCTCACCGGAAATGGGGTGATTCCATCATAGGACAAATATCGTGTCTGACCCTGTTTTATGACCCTGTTTTGTGGCAATTCTGCATGCGCTATACTCGTATAGTCGATTTTAAGGAGTCCATCATGTTAGCGATTCGTTTGCCGGAAGACATCGAAGCCAGGCTGGATAACCTGGCAAAGCGTACCGGACGCAGCAAGACCTTTTATGCCCGCGAAGCCATCCTGGAATACCTGGAAGACATGGAAGACCTCTACCTCGCCGAACAGGTCGTGCGTCGCCTCGACAGCGGCGAGGAGCGAACCCACCCTCTAGAGGAAGTGGAGACACGACTTGGTTTGGCAGATTGAGGTTTCCGAGACTGCCGAAAAGCAACTCGCCAAGCTGGACAAGCCTGTTTCCATGCGATTGCGCAGCTTTCTACGCGAACGCCTTGCTTCCCTGGACGACCCCAGGAGCATCGGGCAGGCGTTGAGGGGGAGCGAGCTGGGCGAGTTCTGGAAATATCGCGTAGGCGACTGGCGCCTCATCTGCCAGATCAAAGACGCAAAAATACTGATCACCGTGGTACGCCTCGGCAACCGGCGCGAGGTTTATCGCTAACCGGGTTGAGAATGATGGGGCACGATTTTTCTTCTTGCCCCCCGTCAGATAGCCCCCGGTACTGCCGCCCCCGAATATCCGAATATCGTGTCTGACCCCATTTTTCCTGATCCGCCTCGGCAGCAAAAATCAGCTGCCGGTTATTGCCGCGCTGGATGATGTGCTGCGGCTGGCCGGGGATCACGTAACGGGGAAGGCGCGCCATGGATGCTCACCGGAAAGGGAATGACTCCAGCATAGGACAAAATATCGTGTCTGACCCCATTTTTCCAGCAAGAGTGCGCCCATGCTGGGCGCACATAAAAAAGCCCCTCCGAAGAGGGGCTTGATTTCAAGCAGTTGCGGCAATTAACGGCAGTTCGCAGGCAAATACTTTTCGGCAATTGTCGTACCGGCTCCATTACACTTCCACTGGATGGGGGTGCCAGCAACAGCCGCAGCAGTCGGCTCCAACATAAAGTTACCAGGCGCAGCAGCAATCAATGATGCGATGGTGATCTGACCCGTAGCACTCAGCGTTAAGGCTCCTGCATGCGTAGTCGGATTGCTAGCGCAGCCGGCAGCAGCAAGGGTCGCCGGCAACGCGCCTTGCGATTCGAAGAACTCAGTCACTGAAGTTTTACAAGCCGATGCTGCTGTAATAATTTCAGTCACTTTCGCTCTGTTGGTGTAATCGCTGTAAGCCGGAATCGCCACCGCCGCCAAAATACCAATAATCGCCACCACGATCATCAGTTCGATCAAAGTAAAACCTTTTTGTACTTTACGCATTTCAATCTCCTTAAGTTTGGGCAAGTTGAACACAGTGCTGCCGTGTCTGGCTCATTAACGTGCAGGGGCTGTGCCAACTTTAGATATTGCCGGGGAAAATTGCGCCAACAGGCCTGAACGCCTTGATTCAACTTGGGTTTTGCCCGGAAACCGGGCAGCGCCATAGCCGTATCCCGCGCCGCTGCCCTGCCCCTGTGCGGCAAGGGGTGACGGTTTTCGTCAGCCGGCCAGCGGGCCTGAGCCTTTCGCCACACCCCCTGTCGCGGGCTATGCGGAATGGGGTTTTCTTATTGAAGCGACAAGACTATACTTTAACTACAATTGTGGTAACCAATCGGAGGCATCGAAATGTCAGCAAGCACTTCAATTCGAATCAATCAGGATTTTTACGAACAGGCCCGGCAAGATGCAGCGCTGGAACATCGGACTATTGCAGGGCAAATTGAATTCTGGGCACGGGTGGGCCGGGCTGCGATTGATAATCCAGACCTGCCTGTCAGCTTCGTGGCAGAGTCGTTGGCTTCCATGGCTGAGCCGCGTGACCAGTCAGAGCCGTTCGTGCCACGGAGTCGGCGCGGGTGACGTGGTTGGTCCAGCAAACCCGGCGATTTGCCCGGCAATATAAGAAACTGCACAAAAATTCGACCACCGATGTGGATTCTGCGGTTGATGAGATCAGCCGAAACCCCGAAATCGGGGAACGCAAGAAAGGCGATCTGGCAGCGCTACGCGTCTTCAAGTTCCACAGCGGAGGTCAGATGTATTTGTTGGGCTACACGCTGGATGAAGGGGTTCGCTTGATTTATCTTGAAGCCGTTGGACCCCATGAAAACTTCTACCGGGACTTGAAGCGATAGATAGGGCGTCTCCCATTTGCCGACCCTTGACCCGTATCCGACTTAATTCGGACTATAATCGGTCTTGCCAACGCTCGGCCAGCCAGGAGCAAACCATGAAATTTTCAACTCAAGTCAAGCCAATCAGTTATCTCAAGAGCCACGCGGCTGAAATCATCAGAGATATCACCGAAAGCCGGGAACCCATGCTCATTACCCAGAACGGGGAAGCCAAACTCGTGGTGATGGATGTCCGCTCATATGAGGAACATGAAGAGACCCTGGCGCTACTCAAGCTATTGGCTTTGGGCAACCGTGAGATTGAACAGGGACATTTCCGCGCCGCCGATGAGGTGTTCGCCGATATCGACAGGGAAGCCGCTCAATGAGCTTCCAGGTCGTGTTCCTGAAGTCGGCGGAGCACGACCTGAAGGAACTGAAAGGCTACATGGTCAAGAACTTCGGCAAGGACACCTGGCAAGCCAGTTACACAAAGATTAAAGACGCCGTGAATACCATCGGGACATTTCCGCTTGGCGGCAATGTTCCCGAAGAACTCGAGCGCCTCAACCTCACGCAATACCGTCAAGTTGTCGCGGGCATCAACAGAATAATCTATGAAGTCCGACAGGAAATTATCTACATCCACATTGTCTGTGACACGCGGAAAGACATGAAGTCGCTACTCACCAGACGGCTTCTACGCATCGTCAGCACCTGATTTCCCCGGCCCAGCGCTAGGCAATTTCGACATGGTGTGGAAAAAACAAAAAGCCACGGCGAACCGTGGCTTTTTCAATTCTGGTGGGTCGGCCGAGATTCGAACTCGGGACCAACGGATTAAAAGTCCGCTGCTCTACCAGCTGAGCTACCGACCCGAGGATGTGGCTGAAACCCTATCCGCGAAAGCGCGAAATTATAGCCGATGCGGTGCGCCGGGGTAAAGGGTTATGACGCTTTTTTGAATGCGCGTCCTGCGCCGCCCGGCACGATGGCCGGGCGAATCAGCCTGTTTACCCCTCACGCATCATCAGGAAATACTGCACCTTCATGGTGGCCGCGCTGCCGAGCACGATGGCGATGAAGGTGAGGATGGAGCCCAGCGCCAGGGTGGAAAAGCCGGTGACGCCCTGGCCGATGGTGCAGCCCATCGCCAGTACGCCGCCGAAGCCCATGAGGATCGCGCCGATCAGGTGGGTGACGAAGTCGCGGCCGGAGGCGAACCACTCGATGCGGAAGCTGCGCGAAACCAGCGACCACAGCAGGGAGCCGGCGAGGACGCCGGCCAGCGCCATGATGCCGAAGGTAAGCAGGGTGCGGTCGAAGCCGCTCGCAGCATAGCCGAGGCTTTGCCCCATCGGGTTGATAAAGGTGAAGGACTGCGATGCCAGCGGGCCGGCGGCGGCGGGTTTGACCGCATCGGCCGGCGCATACAGTTCCCAGTCCTGCACGTAGGTTTGCAGTGAAAGCACATCCCCATCGGCGTTCAGCGTGATGTTGCTGGTGAGATACCAGGCGGCGAGCACCGCGAGGCCGACTACGAGGCCGCCGAGGATGTTGTCGAAGCTGGTGCGGAAATCGGCCGATTTGAAGGCCCATGCCAGCAGCAGAACGCCGATGACACCCCCCATCACCATCCGGCCGGTGGCGACGTTGTCGCCGAAGAGCATGGCGCCGAGGTCCTGGTTAGTGCTCAACGCGACCGCGGTCGGGTTGGTCCACGGATAGAACAGGGTGGAATACAGGGTCTTGTCGCTGCCCGGGAAGGGGTTGATCATGAAATAGGCGATCAGGGCGATGACCAGCAGCACCATGACCGACTTGAGGTTGCCGCCGCCGATGCGGATCAGCGTCTTGTTGCCGCAACCGGAGGCGAGCGTCATGCCGATGCCGAAGAGGACGCCGCCGAGCACGTTTTCGAGCCAGACGAAATTGGTCTGGCGGTAGGGCGGGAAGGTGCTGGTGACGTTCACCAGACCGGCCGCCTCCAGGCCCATCACGCCCAGCACGCCGACCGCGATCGCCAGCACCCAGGCGCGCATGCGGCCGGTGTCACCCATGTTGACCCAGTCGGAGACCGCGCCCATGGTGCAGAAGTTGGTCTTGTTGACCACGGCGCCCATGATCAGGGCGATCGCGAAGGTCGACCACAGGAAAAACGATTGAGCGCTTGCGAAATCTTCGTAGATCATGAGTCTATCTCTTGTATGGAAAGGACGGGACGGCATGCGCCGCGCGTATCCGGATGGCAGGCGGAATTCTAATGGTTCCGCCCCGAATGCCAACTGGATATTAATTACCATTAAAGCTCCCCGGCAAGGCCGAGTGCTTACCTGCCTAATTATTCTGTTTGTTGAACATACCGCGTCGGATCGGGAATGCCTGCCGCGCGAAACCCTTCCCGTCTCAGGCGGCAGGCATCGCACACGCCGCAGGCGCGCCCGTCTGCATCGGCCTGATAGCAACTCACGGTTTGCACGTAGTCCACCCCGAGCTCGATGCCGCGCTGGATGATTTGCGCCTTCGACAGATACTGCAATGGTGCATGGACACGCAGTTGCGCGCCTTCAACGCCGGCACGGGTGGCGAGGTTGGCCATGTGCTCGAACGCCGCGATGAACTCGGGACGACAATCTGGATAGCCGGAATAGTCGACGGCATTGACGCCGATGAAGATGTCACGCGCACCCAGCACCTCGGTCCAGGCAAGCGCCAGCGCCAGCATCACCGTATTTCGGGCGGGCACATAGGTGACCGGAATGCCTGCGGTCGGGCTTTCGGGCACGGCGATGGACGCGTCGGTCAGCGCCGAGCCGCCGAAGTCGCCCAGTCCCAGCTTGAGTACCCGGTGTTCGACGGCGCCCAGGCTCGCCGCCACGCGCGCGGCGGCGGCGAGCTCGGCATTGTGGCGCTGGCCGTAATCCAGGCTCAGCGCGTGGCAGGCGTAGCCTGCTTTGCGCGCGATGGCGAGCACGGTGGCGGAATCCAGCCCGCCGGAGAGCAGAATGACCGCGGGCTTCATTTGCCGGGCGCATTCCCCCATAACACCTTGTGCAGCTGCAGCTGCATCCGCACCGGCGGCCGGTCGGCGAGAATCCAGTCGGCCAGTTGCGCCGGCGGCAGTTCGCCCTGCACCGGCGAAAACAGGACGGGACAAACCCGTGCGAGATCCTGGGCCTGGATGACCTCGCGCGCCCAGTCATAGTCGGCACGGTCGGCCAGGACGAATTTGATTTCGTCGTGCGGCGTCAGGTGGGCGAGGTTCTCCCAGCGGTTGCGCGCCGCCTCGCCGGACGCCGGCGGCTTGATGTCGACGATGCGCGACACCCGCGCATCCACCTGGCTGACATCCAGCGCACCACTGGTTTCCAGCGAAACCGAATAGCCGGCGTCGCACAATGCAGTCAACAGCGGCAGGCAGTTCTTTTGTGCCAGCGGCTCGCCGCCGGTGACGCACACCGTGGGCACGCCATAGTCCGCCACCCGCGCCAATAGCGTGGTCAGGGTGACGGTTTCACCCCCCTGAAAGCTGTAGGGCGTATCGCACCAGCGGCAACGCAACGGGCAACCCGACAGGCGCACGAACACCGTCGGCAAACCGGCCCGGCTGGTTTCGCCCTGCAAGGAAAAGAATACCTCCGTCAGACGGAGCGTGGTTGTTGCCGATTTATCGGCTTTACAACCACGCTCCGTCTGACGGAG
>DATMWS010000118.1:0-3478 GCA_035562135.1 Thiobacillus sp.
GATGTGTTCAACGGCTGGTACTGGACTTCGACGACGGCGGCCATCAGCCCGGCGCACGCCTGGTACGTGGCGCTCGATGGCGCGCGCATGTTTTACGGCGGCAAGGATCAATCCTTCATGCTATGGCCGGTGCGCGGTGAAGGTCTGGGCGTTGTCCCGCGCACGGGCCAATGCCTGTGCTTTGACGACGCCGGCAAAGTCATTTCATGCGTTGGTTCTGGCCAGGACGGCGAATGGCGTGTCGGCGCCCCGTGGCCTGAACCCCGCTTCGAAATGCTTCAGGGCAGCGTGCTGGATCGTCTCACCCGACTGCTCTGGCGCAGCGGCGCAAAGCTCACACCGCAACCAGTGGTCTGGCGCGAGGCATTGGCAGCGGTGGCCGCGCTTAATCATGAAGGCGCAGAAATAACTTGGCGGCTGCCAACGATCAACGAACTGGAATCACTGGTGGATTGCGCCGCCCACAGCCCGGCCTTGCCGTCCGGGCATCCTTTTGCCGATGTGCAGGACATTTACTGGTCATCTACCACCAGCCTGTTCGAGCCCGATTGGGCATGGGCCCTGTACCTGGAAAAAGGCGCGACGGGCGTCGGTCAAAAGCGGTTCGCCGAATTTTCGGTATGGGCCGTGGCAACTTACGATGCATCATGGTCATCGCTTTAGGCCGTTTGCCGGTGTTGATTAACCATGCAACTTGCTCATCCGGTCAACTTGAACAGCGGGAACAGCACGAACCACAGAACATAGGTCAGTGATGCCGCCATGAGCCCGTCGGCCCGGCGGCTTCCCTGATTCGATGCGCTTGTGCAACAGCCACAAGCCGCCACTCCCGAAAGACGACTCGATTCCAACTTTGGCCCATCCCGGATTTCCCCCGTGCCCCCATCGACAGAACATAGACACCCCTCTGATTTGTAGACTGTTCCTTGCCAAATAGGCGGTCCGGGACATGCCTTTGTCTGTGGCGAGCATGAACCGGACCCCTTGTGCGGTAGCGTCCAGGCGGTTGTCGTCCTATGGTTAGTCTTGCAAGTAAGGGCATGGTGATGGCGGTCGTTGATGGCCGCCGTTTAGCGTGCACTCGGCCGCTTCTTCATAGGAGCAGCGGGTATTTGGTTGTAAAGAATGGTGCGGGCGCGCCGAGGAAAGCGGCATTGGCGCGCTGCGAGCATTTGCTCGGACGCTGTGCCGCTGCGACTCACTGTTAGGAGAGGTGACATGACAATAGGAACAATTTTGCTGATCGTTGTGGTTCTACTGCTGATCGGCGCAATTCCAGGCTGGCCCCACAGCCGGGGATGGGGTTACGGCCCCAGCGGTGGTCTTGGGCTGCTGTTGCTGATCCTGATCATTCTGTTGCTGTTGGGCAAGATATAGCGCGCCCATTGGTCTGATTCGTGCCGACGAGGCTGGGAGACGCGATGGCGGGCCATCCCCATCGCTTTATCGCAACAGCGCCTGCGCCAAAGTGAAGATCGGCTCAGCCTGTATTACCTGCGGTCACGATCCCGGTCACGATCCCGCTTCTGGTCATGATCCTTCTTCTGATAGCGATCCTGATATTGCTGCCGCACTACTGGGTCATGCGGCTGGTAACGGTAACGCTGCTGTTGAAGCTCATGCTGCTGCTCCATTTGTTTGGGATACCGGTCCCTTGAATACTGCCGCTGGTAGGCAGGCAGCGGGGCAGGTGCCGGGGCAGCGCGGCGGTCCCATTTGTCCCAATCGCTTCTGCGCTGTTCCCAGTCACGGCCCCAGTTATCACGCCAACGTGGCGGCGCATCCGGCCGCCATCCACGGAAATACGAAGGAGGCTGGCGGTAGTAGCGCACAGGGATTCGCAGGATGTACACCGGCACAGCATCGGGCTCCACAAACCACCAGGGCCCGTTGTACCAGGAACTTGCGTACCAGTTATCACCATGGAAAACCCAGTACAGCCCGTCGTAAAAGAAGTAGTTCGCATTCAGCTGTGGCGCGTAGTAGACCGGGTAACCCGGCACGGCGACGAGACGCGGGTATGCCGGCAGGTTGATGCCGATGCTGACGTGTGGAAGCCCGATACCGATGCTCACCTGAGCAGCAGAAGCCACTGAGGACAACAGCATCCCCAGCACAATGATTACGTGGCGAATTTTCGGCATTTTGTAACCTCCAGTTCGATAACCCAAGCCGCAGTCATGGTTGACAACGGAATGCGACACCAACGCTTACTTTCCACATCACCTGTTCTTACCCAGGCACTTCTGTTTTGTATAGCACAGCAGGCGACCATCACTGTTGCTCATGGCTGAAGCGCCATTCCCGCACTACCCAGAGGGCACAAGGGCAGGGTTGCATGCAATTCAAAACACCTTCAGTTCAAATCCACCTCGACGTGGTGATCCTGGCGGTCGTCGATCAGCGGAATGATTTTGTCGGGGCGTTCGACACCATCCACCGTCACGCGGATCCCATGCCCCGGCTGTTCGCTGACGCGCTTGACGGTGATGTGATAGACGGTGTCGCGATAGCGGTAGTGGATTTTGTAGGCGTCCCAGTGGGCCGGGACACACGGTGCAATGCGCAGATGGTCGACTTCCAGCTGCAGGCCGAGCAGGGTTTCCACGGTCAGCCGGTACATCCAGCCCGCCGCCCCGGTGTACCAGGTCCAGCCGCCGCGGCCGGTGTGCGGCGACGCACCGTAAATATCGGCGCACATGACGTAGGGCTCGACCTTGTAGCGTTTGATCGCCTCCGGCGTGCTGCCGTGATGGACGGGGTTGAGCATGGCGAAGCATTCCCACGCACGTTCGGTGTCGCCCATCATGGCAAACGCCATCGTGGTCCAGATCGCGGCATGGGTGTATTGGCCGCCATTCTCGCGCACGCCGGGTACATAGCCCTTGATGTAACCCGGCTCCATGTCTGATTTGTCGAAAGGTGGGTCGAGCAATTGGATCAGCTGCGCATCGCGTCGCACCAGGCGCTGCTCCACCGCTGCCATCGCCTGGCGGGCGCGCACCGGATCGCCGCCTTTGGAAATCACCGCCCAACTCTGGCTGATCGAATCGATCTGGCATTCGTCGTTGGTGGACGAGCCCAGCGGGGTGCCGTCGTCGAAATAGGCGCGCCGATACCAGTCACCGTCCCAGGCCTGGGACTCGATGTTGCTGCGCAGCAGCAGCGCCTGGGCGCTGCACGCGTCGGCAAAGACCGCATCGTCGCGATCACGTGCCAGGCCGGCAAACAACTCAAGGTTCTCGACCAGGAACCACGCCAGCCACACGCTTTCGCCCTTGCCATCCTTGCCAACGAGATTCATGCCGTCGTTCCAGTCGCCGCAGCCCATCAGCGGCAATTGATGGGCGCCGAAACGCAGGCCGTGTTTGATGGCGCGCACGCAGTGCTCATAGAGGCTGGCCGCTTCGGACGAGCGTTGCGGCTGGTCGTAGTAGGCCTCCTCTTCCGCATACAGTTCGCGGCCCTCCAGAAAGTG
>DATMWS010000119.1:0-15999 GCA_035562135.1 Thiobacillus sp.
CCGCGGCCCACTCGCGCAGCGCCGCCGCCGGGCCGCGCAGCAGGATCACGCGCGGCGGCGCCAGCGCCTCGTCGAGCACGGCAAGCAGCGTGGGATAGGCGATCGGCTGCTGGGTCAGGTGCCCCTGAAACAGGCGCAGGCAGCGCGTGCTGGCGTCGAGGTAACGCGCCTCGCCCAGCAGGTGGCCCAGCCGCTGCAGGGCGAATGCCGCCACGCCGTTGCCGGAGGGGGTGGCGTTATCAAACCCGGGCTTGGGACGGGTGATGAGCGCTTCGTGATCGTGGCTGGTGAAGAAAAATCCGCCCTGTTCGGCGTCCTCGAAATGTGCCAGCAATGCCTCGGCGAGCTCGCGCGCCCACGCCATGTCGGCCTCGCGGTAGCCGGCCTGCATGGATTCCAGGAGCGCATCGAGCAAAAAAGCATAGTCGTCGAGATAGGCGTTGAGACGCGCTTCGCCGTGCTTGAAGCTGGCCTGCAGACGGCCGTCGCGCCACAGTTTTGCATGCAGGAAATCGAGCGCCGCATGCGTGGCGGCGATCCAGTCGGGGCGGTTCATCACCCGTCCGGCGTGTGCCAGCCCGCCGATCATCAGCGCGTTCCAGCTGGTGAGCTGCTTGTCGTCGCGCCCCGGCCGCACGCGGGTTTCGCGCGCGGCAAACAGCTTGGCGCGCGCATTCGCAAGCCGTGCAGCCGCCGCGTCCGTGGACAGCCCCAACTCGGCCGCGACGTCATTTAATGAGCGCGCGAGGAAGGGGTTCCAGTGGGTGTTCTCGAAATTGGGCGGCAGGTCGAAGCCATACACCGGCGCGGCCACCGCGTATTCCTCGGCGGAGAGTTGCGCGCGCACCTGGTCCGGCGTCCACACATAGAACTTGCCCTCGTGGCCCTCGCTGTCGGCGTCGAGCGCGGAATAAAAACCGCCTTCCGGTGCGGACATCTCGCGCAGCAGCCAGTCGACGATGCCTTCGGCCGTGTCCGCAAACAGCGTCTCGCCGCTCAGCGCCCAGGCGTCGGCATACAGATGCAGCAGCGGGCCGTTGTCGTAGAGCATTTTTTCGAAGTGCGGAATCGCCCACTGCTCATCGACCGAGTAGCGGCAGAAGCCGCCGCCCAGCTGGTCGCGCACCCCGCCGGAAGCCATCTTGCGCAGGGAAAACAGCGCCATGTCGCGCGCCTGCGCATTGCCGCTTCGCTGCGCCTCGCGCAGCAGAAAAAACAGCTCGCCCGGACGCGGAAACTTGGGCGCGCGCGAAAAGCCGCCCCACACCGGGTCGAAGGCCTGCGCCAGATCGGTCACCGCGGAAGACAGCGGCGCATCGTTCAGCGGGGCCGCAGTGTCCGCCACGGGCTGCTGCCGCGCCAGCGCATCGCGCACCGCCTTGCTCTGCGTCAGCACTTCGCCGCGCCGTTCGTGCCAGGCGCGCGCGACGTTTTCCATCAGGTCGATGATGCCCGGCAGCTGGTAGCGCGGCCTCTTGGGGAAATAGGTGCCGGCAAAGAACGGCGTCTGGTCCGGCGTGAGGAACACCGTCAACGGCCAGCCGCCGCCGCGCTGCGTCAAAAGCTGATGGGCGGATTGGTAGATCTGGTCGAGGTCGGGGCGCTCCTCGCGGTCGACCTTGATGTTGACGAACAGACGGTTCATCACCGCTGCCACCTCGGCATCCTCGAAGCAGTCGTGCGCCATCACATGGCACCAGTGACAGGCCGAATAGCCGATTGACAGCAGGATCGGCTTGGCCTCGCGGCGCGCCTTTTCCAGGGCTTCTTCGCCCCACGGGTACCAGTCGACCGGGTTGTCGGCGTGTTGCAGCAGATAGGGGCTGGGTTCGGTAGATAGACGATTCGGCATGATGGGGTGCGCGCGGCGGCTAATAGTTGATTAAATCAGTCAACAATTGTACGCTTGCCGCACTCTCATACAATGCAGGAGCGCAACATGTCCCAGGAATTATTCGCTGCCGCCCAGTCGGGCGATTCCGCTCAAATCAAGACGCTGCTTGAGGCCGGTGCGCCCCACGGCGCCGCCGACGAAGCCGGCGAAACCGCGCTGATGCATGCCGCGCGCGGCGGCCATGTCGCGGCGGTTCAGCTGTTGATCGCAGCCGGCGCCGACGTCAACGCAAAATCGCCGCAGGGCTGGACCGCACTCGCCAAGGCCGCCTACAACGGCGACACCGAACGTGGCTACGTCGAGGTCATCGAAGTGCTGCATGAAGCAGGTGCCACCCTCGACGAGCGCATCTTCTTCGGCATCACCCCGCTGATGCTGGCGGCCGGCGGCGGCGACGCCCCGGTGGTGGAATGGCTGATCAACGCCGGCGCCGACGTGCTCGCCACCAACGAGGGCGGCCGCACCGCGCGCATGATGGCGAACGACAAGTTCTACGTCGATGTGATCAACCTGCTGAACGAAGCCGAGCGCCAGCTCGGCGTGCAGGAAGACGGCTCATGCTCGTCGACCAAGAGCGTGGTCAAGCCGCAGGTGGTCAACCTGATGAAACCGACCACGCATTAGGCAACACCAAGCACCGCCACGATGACCGGGATGTAGGAGGGTCGCCCCCGGCCCGATGTTGTGGAGCTTGCATCGGTACGTAAATCGCGCCGGGGGCGGCGCTCCTACAACGGGCGTCAGCGGCTCAGCCAGTCGATTAACTCCTGCCACTGCTCCACGTCGCGCCCGGCGATGTGGGGTGGCAGGTCGAACAGGCTCTTGCCCTCGAACGCGGCGTTGACGTAATGCTGGGTATTGCGCAGATAGGCCAGCACCGGCAGGTCCTGCTGTTCCATGAACTGCTCCAGCGTCACCCCGGCGCGGGTGCGCACGTCGACGCGCATGCCGACCACGCCGACGAAGGCATGGCCCTTGCGCACCGCTTTTTCGGCATGCAGCGCGGCCAGAAAGTCCTGGCTGGCGCGAATGTCGAACAGCGAGGGCGCGATCGGCACCACCACCTTGTGCGCCAGTTTCAGCGCACGCTCGAGGTTCTTGCCGTGCAGCCCGGCGGGTGAGTCGATCACCAGCCAGTCGCTGTCGTCCTTCTGGCCTTCACGCAGCAACTCGATGTCCGGCAGCGCCATGTCGCGCATCGCCAGCCAGTGGGTGGCGGATTTCTGCCGGTCCAGATCGAGCAAGGCCACACGCTGCCCCTGTGACGCCAGATAGCCGGCCAGATTGGTCGACAGCGTGGTCTTGCCGCTACCGCCCTTGGGATTGGCCACCAGAATCACGCGCATGCTTGTTCGCCCTTTCGACTACAGCGCTTCCACGCTGTACGTCACCGCCAGCGTATGCGTCTCGCCCGGTGCCACGGTCACGGCATTGTCCATCGCGTTGGCGGACTCGACGCAGACCATCTCGCGCCAGCCCGCACCGGATTTGCCTGTGCCCATGTCACCCATTTTCTCGGCCTTGTCTGTCCACGGCGTCCACACGATGGTCGACAGCGCGCCGCTCTTGGCGATGCGGATTCGGCGCTGCAAGCCGGCGTCCTCGATCACGCAATCGGCGGGCGTGTTGACGTAGACCCGGTCGACCTCGCCCTTGAATGCAATCGCGCCGCGCTGCGTCTTGCGCGCAAAGTTGTCGACCTTGTCGTGGTAGTCGCTGCCTTCGAGACCGGTGACGCTCACCGCGCCGATGTCGCTGATGTGCAGGTAGGTATGCAGCGCCTCGCCGATCTGCACCGGCGCATCGCCCAAGTTGGTGGTGGCCAGCCGCATCTCGAGCTTGTCGCCCACCACCACGGTCAGCGTCAGCCGCGTGGAATGCGGCCACTGCGTGCGGGTCTGATGGTTGTCCACCAGTTGCAGCGTGATCTCGGTCTTGGCGTCGTTGCGACGACGCGTGCCGGTGACTTCCCAGTCCACGGTGCGCGCGAAACCGTGCGCGGGGTAGCTCGCGTCCGACGCGTGCGCGCCGAACCACGGCCAGCACACTGGGGCGCCGCCGCGGATGGATTTGCCCGGCGCGAACTTGGCGGCGTCGGACACCCACACCACCGGCTCGTGCTGCGACTTGGGCCGGAAGCTCACCACGTGCGCGCCCTGCAGGCAGATCGTCGCGCGGCCGCCGTGATTGTCGATATCGACATACACCAGCCCGCCGGCGCCGGTGCGGAAACTCACCTGGCCGGGGATGGCGAAGCGCGCCAGCGGGTCGGCGTGCGCCTGCGCCTCGGTCGGGTGTTCGACCTGCGACACATCGCGCACCGCGCCGAACGCGGCCGACGTCGTCATCGCCGCGTAGGCGCGCAGCGCGGCCGACACCTCGCGCACGCGGTTGACCGGCTTCCAGGCCTGCGCGCCTTTCGCGTCCATTGCGGCGCGGCGACGTTCCAGCTCGGCATCGCCGAGGCGCACGTTGATGCTGCGCCTGGGGATATCGATCTCGATCGTGTCGCCCTCCTCGATCAGGCCGATGTTGCCGCCTTCGGCCGCTTCCGGCGAGGCGTGGCCGATGCTCAACCCGGACGTGCCGCCGGAGAAGCGGCCATCGGTCACCAGCGCGCAGGCTTTGCCCAGGCCTTTGGACTTGATGTAGCTGGTCGGGTACAGCATTTCCTGCATGCCGGGGCCGCCGCGTGGGCCTTCGTAGCGGATCACGACGACGTCGCCGGCAACGATCTTGTCGCCGAGGATGGCCTCGACCGCAGCGTCCTGCGATTCGAACACACGCGCCGGGCCGGAGAATTTGAGGATGTGTTCGTCGACGCCAGCGGTCTTGACGATGCAGCCGTCCTGGGCGAGGTTGCCGTACAGCACCGCCAGCCCGCCGTCCTTCGAATAGGCATGCTCGAGGTCGTGGATGCAGCCGTTGACGCGGTCGTCGTCCAGCTTGGCGAAACGGCGGTCCTGCGAGAACGCGGTCTGCGTCGGCACGCCGCCGGGCGCGGCGCGGAAGTAGTCCTTCACGTCCTTGTCGGTGGTGCGGCGGATGTCGTAGAGGTCGATCTGCTCGCCCAGCGTTTTGCACAGCACGGTCGGCAGATCACGGTGGATCAGCCCGCCGCGTTCGAGCTCGCCGAGAATCGCCATCACGCCGCCGGCGCGGTGCACGTCTTCCATATGATAGGTCTGGATCGACGGCGCCACCTTCGACAGGTGCGGCACGCGACGGCTCATGCGGTCGATGTCCTTCATCGTGAAATCGACCCCGGCCTCGTGCGCGGCGGCCAGCAGATGCAGCACGGTATTGGTCGAGCCGCCCATGGCGATGTCGAGCGCAATGGCATTCTCGAAAGCATCGAAACTGGCGACCGCGCGCGGCAGCACCGTGGTGTCGCCGTCTTCGTAATAGCGCCGCGCGTTCCTCACGATCAGACGGCCGGCGGCGAGGAACAAATTCCTGCGGTCGGCATGGGTCGCCAGCAGTGAGCCGTTGCCAGGCAAACTCAAGCCCAGCGCCTCGGTCAGGCAGTTCATCGAGTTGGCGGTAAACATGCCGGAGCACGAGCCGCAGGTGGGGCAGGCCGAGCGTTCCAGCTGGTCGACCTTCTCGTCGCTGAACTTGTCGTCCGCCGCCGACACCATGGCGTCGACCAGGTCGAGCTTGATGACCTTGGATTCCCACACCACCTTGCCCGCCTCCATCGGCCCGCCCGACACGAACACCGTCGGGATGTTCAGGCGCAGCGCGGCGTTGAGCATCCCCGGGGTGATCTTGTCGCAGTTGGAAATGCACACCAGCGCGTCGGCACAGTGCGCGTTGACCATGTACTCGACCGAGTCGGCGATGAGGTCGCGCGAAGGCAGCGAATACAGCATGCCGCCGTGGCCCATCGCAATGCCGTCGTCGACCGCGATGGTGTTGAATTCCTTCGCCACGCCGCCCGCCGCCTCGATCTCGCGCGCCACCAATTGACCCATGTCCTTCAGATGCACATGGCCCGGCACGAACTGGGTGAACGAGTTGGCAATCGCGATGATGGGCTTGTTGAAATCGCCGTCCTTCATGCCGGTGGCGCGCCACAGCGCGCGGGCTCCGGCCATGTTGCGGCCGCGGGTGGTGGTCCAGGAACGGTAGTCAGGCATGATGGTCACTCAGGCAATCTATAATCAGTCAGCCATTTTACCCGCGCTTTGACCTCCCTGAATCCTGATTCCTGAATCCTGACCCCATGCTCGTTCATCCGCAATTCGACCCCGTCGCCCTGCAACTCGGCCCCGTCGCCATCCACTGGTACGGCCTCATGTACCTGCTCGCCTTCCTGCAGGTCATCCTGCTCGGCCGCTGGTGCATCGCGCACCGACCATGGTCGGGGTGGACTGTGAAAATGCTCGACGACGCCCTTTTCTATGGCGTGCTCGGCACCATCGTCGGCGGGCGGCTCGGCTACGTGCTGTTCTACAAGCCGATGGAATACCTGGCGCACCCGCTCGACATCCTCAAGCTGTGGGAAGGCGGCATGAGCTTTCACGGCGGCTTCCTCGGCGTGATCGTCGCCATGGCGCTGTTCGCGCGCCGGCACAAGCTGCGCTGGCTTGCCGTCACCGACTTCATCGCCCCGCTGGTACCGCTGGGGTTGGCCGCCGGGCGGCTCGGCAACTTCATCAACGGCGAACTATGGGGCCGCGCCACCGACCTGCCCTGGGGCATGGTGTTCCCGCAGGCGGGCGACGGCATCGCGCGTCATCCCTCGCAGCTCTACCAGTTTGCCGGCGAAGGCCTGCTGCTGTTTGCCGTCCTGTGGTGGTTTGCGAGGAAGCCGCGCCCGGTCGGCGCCGTCTCCGGCGTGTTCCTCATCGGCTACGGGGCGTTCCGCTTCCTCGCCGAATTCGCCCGCGAACCCGATGCCTTTCTCGGCCTCCTGGGAATGGGCTTGAGCATGGGGCAATGGCTGTCACTGCCGATGGTCGTCGCCGGCGTCATCATGCTGCGCTGGGCGCACCGTCAATCCACACCCGCCCAGACGTGATCAAACGCTGGTGGAAGGCAGCCGGATGGCTCGGCGTCATCCTCACCCTGGCACTCTCGCTGATGCCACCCGCGCTTGACGTCAGCAGCGGCCACACTGACAAGATCGTGCACCTTGCTGGTTACGCGCTCCTGATGTTCTGGTGGGCACAGCTCGTCACCCAGCAACGCTGGAAACTCGCGATCGCCGTGGTGCTGTTCGGCATCGCCATTGAAGGGCTGCAAGGTCTCACCCCCGACCGCCAGCCCGACCTGCTCGACGCGCTGGCCAACAGCGGCGGCGTCCTGCTCGGCTGGCTCGCCGCACGTCTCCTGCCAAACCTGCCCCAACGCCTCGCCGCGCGCCGCGCAATACTTCCCGCGCCGCATCGCTAAAGCTATAATTCGTCTCGTCGGGGAGGTAGCTCAGCTGGGAGAGCGCCGCGTTCGCAATGCGGAGGTCGGGAGTTCGATCCTCCTCCTCTCCACCATCACATCGACAAAAGCGCTTCCAATAATTCGGGCGCTTTTTCTTTGTCCGGCCTCAGACCAGCTCCACCCACACCGGCTGATGGTCCGAGGCTTCGGTCTCGGCATCGATGCCATGCGCCCTGAGGCGGCCTGCCAGCCCTTCGGTGACGAAAACGAAATCGAAGCATTCGGGCTGCTTGATGAAAACGACCGGGTGAATGCCGACCGTGGGGGCGTGGGGTTCGCCGGGGTGGAGCACGGACCAGGCATCGCTAAAGCCTGGTTCGCCACCAGCAAACGGCGCGAGAATTTGCGCTCGCTCGGGCGCCGAGGCGGGGAAGTTCATGTCGCCGCATAGCAGCGCCTGCGCGGGCCGGGGGAACACCTCGAAGGAACCGCCCACTTCTTCAAGCAGCGGCGAGCGCGCCGACATGGCGCAGGCCTCGGCATGCAGGCGGCGGATGGCGTCGATCTGGATCTGGCGCTGGCGTTGCGAGTAGTGCTCGAGGTGGGTGGTCAGCACGCGCAGCGGGCCGACGTCGGCCGTGACCACGGCTTCAACCAGCACGCGCTGCATGCTGGGCGTGTCGGGCTCGGCCGGCCAGGGCAGCAAATGCCGCCACGCCTGGCCGACGGGCAGGCGGGAGAAGATGACGTTGCCGAACTGGCTGCGGCCGCCGCGGCCGTCGGGCACGTCGGTCGCGACGCCATAGAGGGCGGTATAGCCGGGCAAGCCGGCTGACAGCTCGGCCACCTGATCCTCGCCGCGGCTGCCGGGCAGGCCGGGGAAGTTGACCGCGACTTCCTGCAGGCAGATGACATCGAAATCGCCCAGCTGATGGATGGCCCCAAGGATGCGCGCGAGGTCGACCCGGCCGTCCAGGCCGCGGCCCCATTGGATGTTCCAGCTTAGTAGCTTCATGGCCCGTTTCTTTCGGCTTGTGCCCTCTTCACAGGATAGGCAAGTCGGGCATTCATTTCGGAACGCCCGGAATTTCCGCCGGCAATCCCACTCCCACCTTCAGTCCCGGTCCGCGCGGAAACCCTAGCGCCGCCAAGGCCTTGGCGGAGGCAATCATTGCCGCACGCGGCGGACGGGATTAAAATGCCGCACTTTTCGCTTAAATTTTGCGGCTTGCCTGTGGGCAGGCCGCTGTTGCCTGAGCACACAGAACCATGGAACGACAACGCTGGCTGGACGGGACGCTGTATTCGCCCGATTTCGAACAGGATAGCTGCGGCTTCGGCCTGATTGCGCAGATGGACAATCAGCCCAGCCACACGCTGGTGCAGAACGCGATCGGCTCGCTGGCGTGCATGACGCACCGCGGCGCGATCGCGGCGGACGGTCTGTCGGGCGACGGCTGCGGCCTGTTGTTCAAGAAGCCGGATGCCTTCCTGCGCGCGGTGGCAACCGAGGCCGGCTTTGCGCTGGGCGAGCTGTATGCCGCCGGGCTGCTGTTCCTGTCGCGCGATGCGGCGCCGCAGGCACATGCACGTTCGACGCTGAAAGCCGAACTCGAGGCGCAGGGCCTGACCGTTGCCGGCTTCCGTCGGGTGCCGACCAATGCTTCCGTGTGCGGTGAATCCGCGCTGGCCTCCTTGCCGCATATCGAGCAGGTGTTCGTCAACGCGCCCGCCGGCTTGAGCGAGGACGACTTCGAGCGCAAGCTCTACATCGCGCGCCGCCGCGCCGAAAAGGCGCTGGAGCCGAGCGATCCGGTGTTCTACCTGCCGACGATGTCGTGCCGCGTGATCAGCTACAAAGGGCTGGTGATGCCGGACAACCTGCCGGTGTTCTACCCCGATCTGAACGACGCGCGCTTTGCCTCCAGCCTGGTGGTGTTCCACCAGCGCTTCTCCACCAACACCTGGCCGCAGTGGCGGCTGGCGCAGCCGTTCCGCTATCTGGCGCACAACGGCGAGATCAACACGGTGCAGGGCAACCGCAACTGGAGCCGCGCGCGCGAGCAGAAGTTCGTCACGCCGCTGATCCCGAACATGGACGATGTCCGTCCCATCGTCGGCACCAAGGGCTCGGACTCGATGAGCCTCGACAACATGGTCGAAGGCCTGGTGATGGGCGGCGCGGGACTGTTCCGCGCGCTGCGCCTGGTGATTCCGCCGGCGTGGCAGAACGTCGAGTCGATGGACCCCGACATCCGCGCGTTCTACGAATACAACTCGATGCACATGGAGCCGTGGGACGGCCCCGCCGGCGTGGTGCTGACCGACGGCCGCTACGCCGTCTGCACGCTCGACCGCAACGGCCTGCGCCCGGCGCGCTGGGTGCTGACCAAGGACCGCATCCTCACCATCGCCTCCGAAGTCGGCGTGTGGCAGATCGACCCCGCCAACGTGGAGCGCAAGGGCCGCGTCAGGCCCGGCCAGATGATCGCCGCCGATCTGAATACCGGTCGCCTGCTGCTATCGGAAGACATCGACAACGAACTGAAAGGCCGCCAGCCGTATCGCGAGTGGCTGAAGGCCAGCGCGGTCAAACTCGACCTGTCGATCAACCAGGACGCCGACCTGCCGGTGATGGACGCGGCGAGCCTGTTGACGCACCAGAAGCTGTTCAACGTGAGCTTCGAGGAGCGCGACCAGATCATCCGCGTGCTGGCCGAGGACGGAAGCGAAGCGATCGGCTCGATGGGCGACGACACGCCGATGGCGGTGCTCTCGCAGAAAGTACGTTCACCATTCGACTACCTGCGCCAGCAGTTCGCGCAGGTCACCAACCCGCCGATCGACCCGATCCGCGAAGCGATCGTGATGTCGCTCAACACCAGCTTCGGCCCCGAGCGCAACCTGTTCGAGGAAAGCCCCGCGCACGCGCACCGGGTGGAAGTGCACACCCCGCTGCTGTCGAAGGAAGCCTTCGACAAGCTGTTGAATCTGAACGACCCGGCGTTTGTCACGGCCACGCTCGACCTGCACTACGACCCGGCGGCGACCACGCTGGACGCCGCGCTCCAGGCGCTGACCGCGCGCGCAGTCGACGCCGTGAAAGCAGGCAAGGTGATTCTTGTCCTGTCCGACCGCAATATCGCCAAGGATCGGCTGCCGATCCATGCGCTGTTTGCCGTCGGTAGTGTGCACCATGCGCTGATCGCAGCCGGCCTGCGCTGCAACGCCAATATCGTGGTGGAAACCGGCAACGTGCGCGACCCGCACCACTACGCCTGCCTGATCGGCTATGGCGCGACCGCGGTGTATCCGTACCTGGCCTACCAGGTGATCGGCGAATTCGTCAAAACCGGCGAGATCAAGCCCAACCTCGACAAGGCGCTGTGCAACTTCCGCAAGGGCATGGACAAGGGCCTGTACAAGGTGCTGTCCAAGATGGGCATTTCGCTGGTGGCGAGCTACCGCGGCGCCCAGCTGTTCGAGGGCGTGGGCCTGCATGAGGAGGTGGTCGAGCTGTGCCTGAAGGGCACGGTGTCGCGCATTTCCGGCGCCAACTTCGACGACTTCGAATCCGACCAGAAACTGCTGCACAAGTCGGCGTTCAACCCTCTGCGCCCGCTGTCGGCCGGCGGCCTGCTGAAGTTCATGTTCGGCGAGGAGTTCCACGCCTACAACCCGGATGTGGTGCAGCAATTGCAAAAGGCGGTGCAGTCGGGCGACTACGCCGAATTCAAGAAATATTCCGCGATCGTCGACACCCGCCCGGTGGCGATGCTGCGCGACCTGATGAAGCTGAAGGTGGGTGCCAAGCCAATCCCGCTGGACGAAGTCGAGCCGCTGGAAGCCATTCTCAAGCGCTTCGATTCCGCCGGCATGTCGCTCGGCGCGCTGTCGCCGGAAGCGCACGAGGCGCTGGCCGAAGCCATGAACCGCATCGGCGGCCGCTCCAACTCGGGCGAAGGCGGCGAAGACCCGAAGCGCTACGGCACGTCCAAGACGTCGAAAATCAAGCAGGTCGCGTCCGGCCGCTTCGGCGTGACGGCGACCTACCTGGTCAATGCCGAAGTGCTGCAGATCAAGATCGCGCAGGGCGCCAAGCCCGGCGAAGGCGGCCAGCTGCCGGGCGACAAGGTGTCGCCGATGATCGCGTCCCTGCGCCACTGCAAGCCCGGCACGCCGCTGATCTCGCCGCCGCCGCACCACGATATCTATTCGATCGAGGATCTGGCGCAGCTGATTTATGACTTGAAGCAGGTCAACCCCGACGCGCTGGTGTCGGTGAAGCTGGTCGCCGAACCCGGCGTCGGCACGATTGCTGCAGGCGTCGCCAAGGCCTACGCCGACCTCATCACCATTTCCGGCTACGACGGCGGCACCGGCGCCAGCCCGCTTGCCAGCGTGAAATACGCCGGCTCGCCGTGGGAGCTCGGCCTCTCCGAAACGCAGCAGGTGTTGCGCGCGAATGGTTTGAGGGGAAGGGTCCGCGTGCAGACCGACGGCGGCCTGAAAACCGGTCTCGACGTCATCAAGGCGGCGATCCTCGGCGCGGAATCCTTCGGCTTCGGCACCGGCCCGATGGTCGCGCTGGGCTGCAAATACCTGCGCATCTGCCATCTGAACAACTGCGCCACCGGCGTCGCCACGCAGAACGAAACGCTGCGCCGCGACCACTTCATCGGCCTGCCCGACATGGTGGTGAACTACTTCAAGTTCGTCGCCGAGGAAACGCGCGAGTTGATGGCGAGCCTGGGCATCAAGAAGCTGACCGACCTCATCGGCCGCACCGACCTGCTCGACCTGTCGGCCGGCGACACGCCGCGTCAGGGCCGGCTCAAGCTTGACGTGCTGCTCTCGCAGGGCGACATTCCCGCCGACGCGCCGCGCTTTGCGCAGCAGGAGCGCAACCCCTCGTTCGACAAGGGCGAGCTGGCCGAGCAGATGGTGGCCGACGCGCTCGCCTCGATCAAGGCCGGAACGCCGATTGAGCTCGCCTACCCCGTGCGCAACGTCAACCGCTCGATCGGTGCGCGGCTGTCGGGCGAAATCGCCAAGGCGCACGGCGGCAAGGGTCTGCCGGACGACACCCTGCGCATCAATCTGACCGGCTCGGCCGGGCAGAGCCTCGGGGTGTGGAACCACCGCGGCCTGACGATCACGCTCGAAGGCGACGCCAACGACTACGTCGGCAAGGGCATGGGCGGCGGCCGCCTGGTGATCTATCCGCCGCGCACCGCCACCTTCGAGGCGCACCGCAACACGCTGATCGGCAACACCTGCCTGTACGGCGCCACCGACGGCGAGCTCTACGCTGCAGGGATGGGCGGCGAGCGCTTCGGCGTGCGCAACTCCGGCGCGCTGGCGGTGGTGGAAGGCATCGGCGACCACGGCTGCGAATACATGACCGGCGGCACCATCATCGTGCTGGGCGACACCGGGCTCAACTTCGGCGCCGGCATGAGCGGCGGCATGGCCTTCGTGGTCGACGACGCCGGCGATTTCATGGCCAGGACCAACAAGGAAATGGAGCTGACCCGCATCGTCAGCGACGAGACCGAGCCATTCCGCGTGTTCCTCAAGGCGCAGGTCGAACGCCATCTGGCGCTCACCGGCAGCGCGCGCGCCCGCGCCCTGCTGGTCGACTTCGACGCCACGCTGGCGCGCGTCTGGCTGGTCAAGCCGAAGCGGATTTCGATTGAAGATCTGGTCGAGGATCTTCCCGGCCAGACACGTGAAGCAGTGAGTGCATAAAGATGGCTGACGTATTCCAGTTCATGAAGCAGCCCCGGCGCGACGGCGAGAAAACGCCCGCCGACATCCGCAAGCACGCGTTCCACGAAATCTACGCGCCAATGGACACGGCGCATGCGCAGGAACAGTCCGAACGCTGCCTGGCGTGCGGCAATCCGTATTGCGAGTGGAAGTGCCCGGTGCACAACTACATCCCCAACTGGCTCAAACTGGTGACCGAAGGCCGCCTGTTCGAGGCGGCGGAACTCTCCCACCAGACCAATTCGCTGCCCGAGGTGTGCGGCCGCGTGTGCCCGCAGGATCGCCTGTGCGAGGGCGCGTGCACCCTCAACAGCGATGGCTTTGGCGAGGCGGTGGGTGGCTTCGGCGCGGTGACCATCGGCCAGATCGAGAAATACATTTCCGAGGAGGCCTTCAAAGCCGGCTGGCGTCCCGACATGTCGAACGTGGTGGCGACCGGCAAGAAGGTCGCCGTGATCGGCGCTGGCCCCGCCGGGCTGGGCTGCGCCGACGTGCTGGCGCGCAGCGGCGTGAAGCCGGTGGTGTTCGACCGCTACGACGAGATCGGCGGCCTGCTGACCTTCGGCATCCCCGAATTCAAGATGGAAAAAACGGTGATGACGCGCCGCCGCGAAGTGTTCGAGGGGATGGGCGTGGAATTCCGCCTCAACACCGACATCGGCAAGGATGTGTCGATGCAGAGCCTGCTCGACGAATACGACGCCGTCTTCATGGGCATGGGCACCTACACTTACATGAAGGGCGGCTTCCCCGGCGAAGACCTGCCCGGCGTGCTGGAAGCGCTGCCCTTCCTGATTTCCAACGTGAGGAAGTGCCTTGACCTGGCCAAGCCGGACGAGGTCGCTGATTCCAATGAAAAATATCGGGACACGAAAGGCCTGCGCGTGGTGGTGCTGGGCGGTGGCGACACCGCCATGGACTGCAACCGCACCAGCATCCGCCAGGGCGCGGCCTCGGTCACCTGCGCCTACCGCCGCGACGAGAAGAACATGCCGGGCTCCAAGCGCGAAGTCGGCAACGCCAAGGAAGAGGGCGTGCAATTCCTGTGGAACCGCCAGCCGGTGGAAATCGTCGGCGAAGGCAGGGTCGAAGGCGTCAAGCTCGTCACCACCGAGCTCGGCCCGCCCGACGCGCGCGGCCGCCGCACCCCGGTGGTGATTCCCGGCTCGGAAGAAATCGTTCCCGCCGACCGCGTGATCGTGGCCTTCGGCTTCCGTCCCAATCCGCAGCCGTGGTTTGCCGATCACAGCATTGCGATCGACCCGGGCGGCCGCGTGATTGCCAAGGGCCAGCAGCACGCCTTCCAGACCGCCAACCCGAAGGTCTTCGCCGGCGGCGACATGGTGCGCGGCTCCGACCTGGTGGTCACCGCGGTGTGGGAAGGTCGCGAGGCGGCCAAGGGCATCCTCGCCTACCTCGATCTGCTGTAAGCCCGCTGCATGCGCGATGGCAGTTCCGCCATCGCGCCCACCCAACCGGGGTACGCTGAGACATTGCCACCCACCCCCATCCGGATGCGTTCTGTCCCTTACTACCCCCGCTCGTTCACCATCCTGGTCATCGTCGCCATGGGCGTGCTGATCGTGCCGCTGGCCAGCGGCCTGATCAACGCGGTGCACGTGCTGCAGGGCGTGGCCGACACCCAGCGCCAGTTCACCCGCAACAGCCTCGCGATCACGCGCGACGTGCGGCAGATCGTCGAATCGGTCAGCCAGTTGCAGCGCGCTGCCGGGCAATACCATCTGCTGCAGGACGCCGAATTCGGCCCCGCCCTGCGCACGCGCTTCGACGAACTGCAAACCCAGTTGACGCGGCTCGACGGCCAGCTCGCAGATGACCCGTCGCACGCCACGCTGGTTGCGCTGCAGGCGCGCAGCCGCACGCTGTATCGCCAACTGCAACCGGGCGCATTTCTCGACAGCGACCGTTTCCATGCGCTCGATCCCGCATTCGATGCGCTGGATGGGGGCGCACGCACCCTGCTCCGCCAGGCCGACGCCGCGGTGCAAAACGAATTGCAGACGCTGGAAGCGACCGTGCAAGCCACCCGTCAGCGGCTGATCGTGCTGGCGCTGGCGCTGATCCCCCTGACGCTGCTGCTGGCCGCGGTGTTTTCCTGGATGATCAACCGCCCGATCAAGCAGCTCAAGACCTCGATCCAGCAGCTCGGCCGGGCCGACCTGGGTCCGCTGCCGGTGATCAGCGGACCGCAGGACATCGTCGAACTGGGGCGCGAAATCGACTGGCTGCGCCAGCGCCTGCAGGCGCTGGAAGAGCAGAAGCTGCGCTTCCTGCGCCACGTCTCGCACGAACTGAAAACCCCGCTGGCGTCACTGCGCGAAGGCGTCGCGCTGCTCGGCGACGAACTGGCGGGCAGCCTCAACGTGCGTCAGCACAGCATCGTCGCCATCATGGACAGCGCCAGCCGCGACCTGCAAAAGCGCATCGAGGACCTGATCCGTTACGGCGGCATGGTGCGCGACGCCGCGCGGCCGCACGCCGCGCCGCTAGCGCTGGCCGACGTGCTCGCCGGCGTTCTGGCACGGCAACGGCTGGCGCTCGACGCGCGCCGCATCCAGGTCGAGACGCAACTGGCCGCCGCCACGGTGCACGCCGAGTGCAGCCAGCTGGAAACCGTACTCGACAATCTGCTGTCCAACGCGATCAAATTCAGTCCGGAGGGGGGGCGCATCCTGATCAAGAGCGAGCCTGCCGACGACGCGGTCGCGGTGTGGGTGTGCGATCAGGGCAGCGGCATTCCGGAGGCCGAGCGCAGCCGCGTGTTCGAACCGTTTTTTCAGGGTGCGCGCCAGCCCGCCAGCGCGGTCAAGGGCAGCGGGCTGGGCCTGTCGATCGTGCGCGAATCCCTGCTGGCTGCGGGCGGCGGCGTCGAAGTGGTCGATTGCCCGCCCTGGTCGACCTGTTTTAAATTAACTTGGCCCGCTTAACCT